>NZ_DEYR01000077.1:0-76239 GCF_002364635.1 Pseudomonas sp. UBA3153 | reverse complement strand
GGTGCGCCATGCGCACCGCGAGCGGCCGGACGGGCATCCATCGGTGCGCACGGCGCACCCTACGGCAGGCGCACAACCCTCTCGCCACTGATAAAGCGCCTGCCCGGAACCGCCTCGGTCGAAGCCTCTGCGCCGGCGCCGCCGCCTGAACGTAGGGTGCGCCATGCGCACCGCGAGCAGCCGGACGGGCATTCGTCGGTGCGCACGGCGCACCCTACGGCAGGAGCACAACCTCCTCGCCACTGATAAAGAGCCTGCCCGGCAACCACCCCGGTCGAAGCCTCCGCGCCGGCGCCGCCGCCTGAACGTAGGGTGCGCCATGCGCACCGCGAGCAGCCGGACGGGCATCCATCGGTGCGCACGGCGCACCCTACGGAAAGCACAACCTTCTCGCCACTGATAAAGTGCCTGCCCGGCAACCGCCGCGCAGGTGCCCCAATGACCACCCTCCTTCCCAGCGATCAGCCGCGCTTCTGGCGCGATGACGCACTGCCCTTCATCGAAGCCCGCTCGGTCGAGGACGGCCGCAAGGTCTGCTACGCGGCGCACTCGCACGCCTTTTTCTCCATCGGCGCGGTCACGGCCGGGAGCTGCACCTATTTCAACGGCAACGCCCGCGAGCCCATCGAGGCCGGCTGCGTGGTGCTGATGAATCCGCAGGCGGTGCACGCCTGCAACCCGGTCGACGGGCAACCCTGGTCGTACCTGATGTTCTACGTGGACGCCGCCTGGCTCGGCGCGTTGCAGGGCGAGCTGGGCGCCAGCGCCGAGGGCACCTTCGCGCCGTTCGCGGCGATCCTCAGCCGCGATCCCGCGCTGTTCGCCGCCCTGACCGGGCTGCACGCCACGCTACTCGACGAGCAGGCCGACACGTCGCACAAGCAGGGCGCGATCGTCGAATTCTTCGGACTGTTGCAGCGCACGCTGGCACCGCGCCCGGCGGCCGTGGACGAGGAACCCGCGCAACTGGAGCGCGCCGCGCAGTTCATCGACGCCCACTGCACCGAGGCGCTGACCCTGGAAGCCATCTGCGCGGCGGCCGGGCTGTCGCCGTCCTACCTGATCCGCCGCTTCAAGCGCCGCTACGGCATGACGCCCCACGCCTACCTGCTCAACCGTCGCATCCAGCGCAGCCAGCAGTGGTTGCGCCAGGGCCGCGGCCTGGCCGAGGTGGCGCTGGACGCCGGCTTCGCCGACCAGGCGCACTTCCAGCGTTCGTTCAAGCGCCATCTCGCGGCGACACCCGGCCAGTACCGCGACTGAAAGGGATCGCCAAGAACGCAGGCGAGGCCGTCAGCGCCCGGCAAAAACAGGCGCAAAGCACCGTTCACGAACGACGTGACGACAACGCAGGTCGTTTTTAGAAGTGCCCGGAGCGCCCTCAGCCCTCCAGCAGATACAGGGCGCTGCCCGCCAGCAGCAGCGCCATCGTCCGGTTGAGCAGGCGCACCCGCGCCGGATGCTGCAGGTGCTGGTGCAGCAGGCTGCCGGCCAGGCCCCAGGCGCCGAGCGAGACATAGCAGATGACGAAGTACAGCGCGGCGAACAGCCAGACCCGCGTCAGCTCGCCGTCCGCCGCGAACAGCCCCATGCCCGCCACCGACGCCAGCCAGGCCTTGGGATTCAGCCACTGCATCAGCGCTCCGGTCCACAGCGACGGCTGCGCAGCCGGCCGTTCCGTGCCGAGCTGGCCATCGTCGCGTGCCAGCCGCCAGGCCATGTACAGCAGAAAGGCGACGCCGCCCCACTGGATGCCGACCATCAGCAGCGGCGCGCGCTGCAGCACCTGGTAGAGCCCGAGGCCGATCAGCAGCAACAGCAGGGTGAAGCCGAGCGTGGCGCCGGTCACGTGTCGCAGGCTGGCGGCGAAACCGTACCGGGCGCCGCAGTTCAGGGCCACCAGATTGACCGGGCCGGGGGTGATGGAAGAGGCCAGCGCGAAGGCGGCCATGGACAGGTAGGGAGTCATCGCGATCTCTGCAGCAGGGAACCAGTGCTGCAGGCTAGGGATCGCCTCCTGCGGGGTATTGAAGGAAATTACCCTGCACGCACCGCCCGGCGAACGCCGGGCAGGTCGCGGCACTCTTTTATCAGGCAAGCTGCCGACCACCATAATGCGGTTCACACGGTCGCCCGCACTGGCTCCCCTCTCCCATTGATGGGAGAGGGACTGGGGGAGAGGGCCGGAAACACCGCGAAACGGTCGGCCCTCCCCTCTCCCCAACCCTCCTTCGAGCGAGGACATCCATGAGCCGTCTGCTGCACACCTGGCAATCCCCGGTCGCCCGCATGAAGCTGCTGGCCGGGCTTCTCCTGCTGCTCGCCGCCGCGCTCTATGCGCTGGCCACCGCGATGCAGGCGCGACACCCGGCCTGGGGCTATCTGGCCTCCTTCGCCGAGGCGGCGATGGTCGGTGCCATCGCCGACTGGTTCGCGGTCACCGCGCTGTTCCGCCGCCCGCTCGGGCTGCCGATTCCGCACACCGCGATCATCCCGCGCAGCAAGGCGCGCATCGGCCGCAAGCTGTCGGACTTCATCACCACGCACTTCCTCGCCACCCCGATGGTGCTGGCCAAGCTGCAACAGCTCGACCTCGGCGGCCGTCTCGCCGACTGGCTGCGTCATCCGGACAACGCCGGGATGGTCGGTCGCCAGTTGATCGGCGTGGCGCGCTTCGGCGTCACCGCGCTGCGCGACGAACCGGTACGCGACTTCGTCCAGCGCAAGCTGGTCGACCGCCTGCGCGCCGTCGACCTCGCGCCGGCGTGCGGCAGGCTGCTCGAACTGCTCACCGCCCAGGGTCGCCACCAGGCGGTGCTCGACGAGGGCCTGGTGCGCCTGCACGGGCTGCTGCGCGACGACGACACCCGCGCGCTGATCGCCCGCACCATCACCTCGGAAGTGCGCACGCTGCGCTACCTGGGGCTCGGCAAGAGCGTCGGCAACTGGTCGGCGAACAAGCTGGTGGATGGCATCTCCTCGCTGATCGCCGAGGTCGCCAACGACCCGCAGCACCTGCTGCGCAAACGCTTCGACGAACACGTCGCGCTGTATGTCGAGCGCCTCAAGCACGATCCGCAGTATCGCCTGGAGGTGGAACGCCTCCTCGCCCAGCTGCTCGAACACCCGGCCACCACCGCCTACCTGCAGCAGCTCTGGCAGGCGCTGGTGCAGTGGCTGCAGGACGACCTGGACAGCGACGACTCGCGCATCGGCCGGCGCATCGTCCGCCTGACCCAGGGCCTCGGCGAATCACTGGCCGCCGACGCCGCCATGCGCGCGTGGATCAACCAGCAGGCCATGGCTGCCGCGCCGGAGCTGCTGGAGCGCTACCGCCGGCAGATCGGCGACTACATCGCCGATCGCGTGGAACAGTGGGAAAGCCGCGAACTGGTGACGCAGATGGAACAGAGCGTCGGCAAGGACCTGCAGTTCATCCGCATCAACGGCACCCTGGTGGGCGGACTGGTGGGCCTGGTGCTGCACGCGCTGACGCAACTGGCGGCGCGTTTCTAGCCCGCGCGGAGGCGGCTAGACCAGCACCTGCCGGGTGGTCGCGATCAGCCGGTGCACCTGGCGCTCGACGTGCGCCTCGGTGGGGGTTTCCGGACCGCGCCCGCGCGGGCACGGCAGGCTCGCGGTGGTGCCGAACAGGCGGCAGATCAGCGGGCGCTGGTCGTACACCTGGCAGCCCTGCGGGCCGAGGTGCACGCAGTTGAACTCGGCCAGCGCGGCATCGTGGTCGGCGTCGCTGCGCACCGGCAGGCGCGCCATTTCCTCGGACGACGCGGTGACCGGCCCGCAGCAATCGTGACAACCGGGCACGCAGTCGAAACGCGGAATGCGCTGACGCAGCTGGTCGATCTTGCGGTCGGTACAACTCATCGATGCTCACTCGGAACGTGCGGAACGCGCATGGTACACCCCCGCGCCCTGCCGGCCCCGCCGGGCACGGCTGTCGATCGCCACCAGTACCTAGGTACAGCCGCGCCGGACCCAACGGAGGATTTTTTCCCGAGCCTGCCGCCGCTCTAATGGCACGCATCCGCCATTCCTATAAAAACACCGGAGCCGCCATGCGCACCTCGATCACCCTCGCCCTGGTCATGGGCAACGCCTGCGTGCTGCCGCTCGCCATGGCCGCGGACGCTCCCGCGCCCCTTGCCCTCGAACCCATGGCCGTGATCGGCACCCTACCCTTGCCGTCCTTCGCCACGCCGTCTGACAGCGTCGCCGCGCCGCTGCAGGCATTCGATGCCGAGGACCTCGCCCGCAGCCAGTCGCTGGGGCTGGCCGACTTCCTCGACCGCCAGGTCGCCGGCGTCTACCTCAACGAGATCCAGAACAACCCGCTGCAGCCGGACATCAATTACCGCGGCTTCACCGCCTCGCCGCTGCTCGGCACGCCGCAGGGCCTGTCGCTGTACGTTGACGGAGTGCGCATGAACCAGCCGTTCGGCGACGTGGTCAGCTGGGACCTGATCCCCGAGAACGCCATCGCCAGCGCGCAACTGATGCCCGGCAGCAACCCGCTGTTCGGCCTGAACACCCTGGGCGGCGCGCTCGCGGTGCAGACCAAGGACGGCCGCGCCTATCCCGGCGGCGCCCTGCAGGCCACGCTCGGCTTATACGGGCGGCGGATCGGTGAAGGGGAATACGGCGGCAGCCAGGGCGCCTGGGACTGGTTCGTCGCCGGCACCTGGTTCGAGGAGGACGGCTGGCGCGACCACTCCGCCTCGGATGCGCAGAACCTGTTCGGCAAGCTCGGCTGGCAGGGCGAAACCACCGACCTGAAGCTGACCTACAGCTTCGCCGACACCGACCTCAACGGTAACGGCATGGTCCCCAGGAGCTTCCTGAGCCGCGACTACGACAGCGTCTACACCCACCCGGACAACACGCAGAACACCGCCAGCTTCCTCAACCTGCAGTGGAACCACGACGTAAGCGACGACCTGAGCCTGTCGGGCAACGCCTACTACCGGCACATCCGCACCGACACCTTCAACGGCGACATCAACGACGAAGCGCTGCCCGAAGGCGTCGGCGAAGCCGGCCAGAACATCCTGCTGACGCCCGGCGCCTACACCACCGCCGCCAACCTCGCCGCCTGCCTCGCGGAACTGGAGCCGGGCGGCGAACCCGGCGAGAAATGCACCGGCGTGATCAACCGCACCGACACCCGGCAAAGCAATGCTGGGCTGTTCGCCCAGGCATCGTTCCGCAACCGCCTGTTCGACCGGGCCAACACCTTCGCCGTGGGCGGCGGCTTCGACTACAGCCAGGTGCGCTTCCGGCAGTCCGCCGAGTTCGGCGCGCTCACCGCCGACCGCGGCATCCTCGGCAGCGGCGTGTATGCCGAGCCCGGCAACGCCTTCAACCTCGACGGCGACCTCGACGACCGCAGCGTCGACCTCGACGGCAACACCCGCACCTGGAGCCTCTACGGCAGCGATACCCTGACTCTGACCGAGGGGCTGAACCTGACCGCCTCGGCGCGCTACAACCATGTCTCGGTGCGCAACCACGACCGCCAGACCCACTACGAACTGGACGGCGACGCGCTGGGCGACGAGATCGACGAGAACGCCTCGCTCAGCGGCACCCACCGTTTCAGCCGCCTCAATCCCGCCATCGGCCTGACCTACGCCTTCACCCCGCGCGTGACCGGCTACCTCGGCTACAGCGAAGGCAGCCGCGCGCCAACCACCATCGAACTCGGCTGCGCCAACCCGGAAGCGCCCTGCCGCCTGCCCAACTCGATGGCCGGCGACCCGCCGCTGGAGCAGGTGGTGACCAAGACCTGGGAGGCCGGGCTGCGCGGCACGCTGGGCGAACACATGCAGTGGAACGCCGGGGTGTTCAGCTCGATCAACGTCGACGACATCATGTTCGTCTCCTCCAGCACCAGCGGCAGCGGCTACTTCGACAATTTCGGCAAGACCCGTCGTCGCGGCATCGAGACCGGCTTCGCCGGCGCCTGGGGCGACTGGACGCTGGGCGCCAACTACACCGTCCTCGACGCCACCTACCGCTCCAGCGAGACCTTCCTCGGCGAAGCCAACAGCAGCGCCGACGACGGCACCCTCAGCGTGAAGCCCGGCGACCGCATTCCGCTGATCCCCCGGCACCTCTTCAAGCTGTCGGCCCGCTACGCGCTCAGCGAACGCCTGAACGTCGGCGGCGATGCCATCGCCCTCTCCGGCAGCTACGTGCGCGGCAACGAGAACAACGACCACCAGCGCGGCGGTCTCTACCAGGGCGGCGGCAAGATCGGCGGCTACACGCTGTTCAACCTCACCACCGACTACCGGATCGATCCGCAGTGGCTGCTGTTCGCCCGCGTCAACAACCTCTTCGACCGCGAATACGCCACTGCCGGCATGCTCGGCGCCAATCCCTTCGACGCGGGCGGCACCCTGCGCACCGACGGCCAGTCGGGCAGCGGCGCGGTCAACGGCCGGCGCAGCGCCAGCGTCGGCGCAACCTTCGTCGCCCCCGGCGCGCCGCGCACCGCCTGGGTCGGCGTGAGGTGGGAATTCCAGTGAGGTAACCCGCTGCGCCTTTGCAGGTGAAGTCCTTTTCGTGGGGGATGGGAGCGTCGGGGGCGCAAACGACTGCCCGCGTGGTCGATATGGCGTATCGACTATCCGCCGAGACGCCCGCCAGCCTATCCAGGCCGACGGGCCGATCGGCCACTCTCAAACCTTCACAGCGAGAGGACACGCAGCATGGATCGATTCACCGGAGGTTGCCTGTGCGGCAACGTCAAACTCGTGGCGTCGGGGCGCCCCTATCGCGTCGGCCTTTGCCATTGCCTGGACTGCCGCAAGTACCACGGCGCGCTCTTCCACGTGTCGGCGATCTTTCCCGAGACGGCGGTGACCGTCGAGGGCGAGACGCGGGACTACCAGGGCCGGGTCTTCTGCCCGCGCTGCGGCTCGTCGGTGTTCTCGCGCAGCGCCGATGAAATCGAGGTGAACGTCGGCTCCCTGGATGCCACCGACCAGTTCACGCCCACCTACGAGAGCTGGGTCGTCCGCCGCGAGTCCTGGCTGCCGCCGTTCCCGCTCGCGCGGCATTACCCGAAGGATCGCGAAGGCAGCGGTCGCTTCGAGGACTAGCCTGGCCCAACTCGCGCAACGCCGCCGCGGCGCCCCGAAAAGACCGGTTATCGGCGGGTGCAAAGCCCGGGGGTTTCTGGTCTGATTGCCGCCATAACAGGTCGCGGATACAAGCCCGCCAGAATGAGTGACGTTGCGTGAGTGGGAACATCCTGAAAGACCTGAGCCGCGAAGCGCTCGAAGCCGAAGTCCTGCGCCTGCGCGCGGCGCTGGAAAAGGCGCAGGCCGACGGCCATCGGCCGACCACCGTCGCTGCGGCGGACCCGGAAGCCTCGCACGACGATACCCCGGCAGAAGCCAGCCACCTGGGGCTCGGCGGCAGCAGGGCTCGCCAGCGCGTCCTCTTCGAAAACTCCATCGACTTCGCGATGATCGTTGCCGACCCGAACGGCGTGATTACCGACTGGAATCCGGGCGCCACGCACCTGCTGGGCTGGACCGCCGAGGAAATGCGCGGCCAGGACGCCACGCGGTTCTTCTTCCCCACCGAGCGGGCTGGCGGCCGGATCGACCCCGAGATTCAGCGCGCGCCGGAAGAACGCTGGCACCTGCGCAAGGACGGCCAGCGCTTCTGGGCCTCCGGCGAGATGATGCCGCTCTACGATGACGACGACACGCATCTGGGCTACGTCAAGATTCTCCGCGACCGCACGCCCGAACACCTGGCCGGGCGTGCCATGGAAGAAACCCAGGAGCGCTATCGCCTGGTGGCCAAGGCCACCAACGATGCGATCTGGGACTGGGACCTGATCGCCAACCACGTGCTCTGGAACGATGCGCTGGAGGACGCCTACGGCCACCGCCTGACGCCGCAGGACATGACCGGCGACTGGTGGATCGCGCAGATCCACCCCGACGACCGCGCACGCATCGACGACTCGATCCACGCCGTGATCGAAGGCGACACGACGAGCTGGAGCGCCGAATACCGTTTCCGCCGCCACGACGGCAGCTATGCCGAGATCCTCGACCGTGGCCATGTGATCCGCAACGACGAAGGCCAGGCCGTGCGCATGATCGGCGCGATGCTCGACCTGACCCGCCTGCGCACCGCCGAGGCGGCGCTGCGGGAGAGCGAGGAGCGCTTCCGGACGATCCTGGAAACCATCGAGTCGGCGTTCGCCATCGTCCAGGTCAAGTTCGATGCCGACGACCAACCGGTGGATTACCGCTTCGTCGAAGCCAACCCGGCCTTCGAGCGCCAGGCCGGCGTGAACCTGCGCGGCAAATGGGTCACCGAATTCGCCCCCGACCTGGAGCGCTTCTGGTTCGAGACCTACGGGCGCGTCGCGAAGACCGGCGAGCCGGCGTCCTTCGAGGGCTACGCGAGGGCCTTCGAGCGCTGGTTCGACGTGCGCGCGGTTCGCGTGGGCGACCCCGCCGACCGGCAGATCGCGATCCTCTTCAGCGACGTCACCGCCCGCTACGCCGCCGAAGACCGCCTGCGCACCAGCGAAGCCGTCGCGCGGCAGAACGTCGAGCGCGTACAGCTCGCCCTCGCCGCCGGCGCCATCATCGGCACCTGGAATTGGGACCTGCCCACCGACTGTTTCAACGTCGACGAAGCCTTCGCCCACTCCTTCGGCATAGACCCGGCTCTCGGTCGCGAAGGCCTCAGCCTCGAACAGGTGATCGCCACCGTGCACCCCGAGGACCGCAACGGCCTGATCGCCGCGATCGACAAGGCCATCGCCCGCGGCGGCGCCTACGCGCATCAGTACCGGGTGCGACGCGCGGACGGCCGGTACTACTGGATCGAGGCCAACGGCCGCGTCGACCTCGCCGAGGACGGCACCCCGCGGCGCTTCCCCGGGGTGCTCATCGATGTGGAGGAACGGCGCTCCGTCGAGGCCGAGCGCGACCGCGCCAACGCCGCGTTGCGCGCGCTCAACGACACCCTCGAGCAGCGCGTGTCCGAACGCACCACCGAGCTGATGCAGGCCGAGGAAAAGCTCCGCCAGTCGCAGAAGATGGAAGCGGTCGGCCAGCTGACCGGCGGCCTCGCCCACGACTTCAACAACCTGCTGGCGGGCATTTCCGGCGCCCTCGACCTGATGAGCGCGCGGATCGCCCAGGGTCGCTGGAACGACCTCGACAAGTACATCGTCACCGCCCAGGGCGCGGCCAAGCGCGCCGCCGCCCTGACGCATCGGTTGCTGGCCTTCTCCCGGCGCCAGACCCTCGACCCGCGACCGACCGACGTGAACGGCCTGATACAGGGTATGACCGAGCTGATCCAGCGCACGGTCGGCCCCGGCATCGTGGTCGATACGCTGGCCACGCGGGACCTCTGGCCGACGCTGGTGGATGCCAGCCAGCTGGAAAACGCCCTGCTGAACCTGTGCCTCAACGCCCGCGATGCCATGCCCGGCGGTGGCCGTATCGTCATCGAAACGGCCAACCGCTGGCTGGATCACGAGTCCGCGGGCGCGCTGGACATGCCCGGCGGCCAGTACCTGGCGCTGTGCGTCAGCGACAACGGCACCGGGATGACGGCGGATGTCATGGCCAAGGCCTTCGACCCCTTCTTCACCACCAAGCCCATCGGCCAGGGCACCGGGCTCGGCCTGTCGATGATCTACGGCTTTGCCAAGCAGTCCGGTGGCCAGGTGCGCCTGCATTCCGAAGTGGGCCAGGGCACCACGATCTCCCTCTACCTGCCGCGCTTCCACGGCGATGCGGGGGAGGACGAGGACGACACCGGCGCGCTGCCGGCGGAGTTCGCCGACGCTGGCGAGACGATCCTGATCGTCGACGACGAGCCGACGGTGCGCCTGCTGCTGACCGAAGTGCTGGGCGATCTCGGCTACACCCTGATCGAGGCGGCGGACAGCCTTTCCGGGCTCAAGGTGCTGCAGTCGGATGTGCACATCGACCTGCTGATCACCGATGTCGGCCTGCCCGGCGGCATGAACGGCCGGCAGATGGCGGACGCGGGACGCGAAACCCGCCCCGACCTGAAGACGCTGTTCATCACCGGCTATGCGGAAAACGCCGCGGTCGGCAATACCCAGCTCGGCCCGCGGATGCAGGTGCTGACCAAACCCTTCGCCATCGACGCGCTCAGCGCCCGGGTGCGCGAGCTGCTGGCCGTGTAGGTCGCCCGGCCGCTCGCGACCTGCCGTACGGTCGCGACGTCCGCCGCGCGCCCATGATCCACCGCGCACACCTGGAGAGCCGATGAAGACCCCGGAGTTTCCGCTGACGCTGTACGTCGACCTGGCCTGCCCGCTGTGCGCCCGCGAGGTGCGCTGGCTGGCCCGCCATGCCCGCCCCGAACGGCTGGTCATGCGCGACATCAGCGCGCCGGACTTCGATGCCGAGGCCAGCGGGCGCAGCCTCCAGCAACTGAGCGAGTGCCTGCATGCGCGCAGCGCCAGCGGCGAATGGCTCACGGGTATCGACGCCACGCTCTGGAGCTGGCGCGCGGCGGGCGTTGGCCGCTGGGCTGCGCCGCTGGCCTGGAAGCCGTTGCGGCCGTTGTTCCTGGCAGGCTACCGGCTGTTCGCCCGCGCCCGCCCGCACCTGGCCTGGTTGCCGCATCCCGACGCCAGCCGGCGCTGCCGGGATGCCTGCCCGACGGACGAACCGCCCGGCCGCTGAGGCAGCGGTTTACCTACACGGCGGCGTCCGCCTCGATGCTCCCCACGATGTGTTCGCGCAGCCAGCGGTGCGCCGGGTCGCGGTGCGAGCGTTCGTGCCAGAGCATGGTCATCTCGTAACCCGGCACCGCCACCGGCGCCTCGACCACGCGCAACGCGGGATTACCCCGCACCAGGCGCCACGGCAGCATCGCCACCAGATCGGTGCCGCATAGCGCCGCGATCACGAAGAGGAAATGCGGGACGGACAGCGCCACCCGGCGCGACAGCCCGGCCGCGGCCAGCGCCTCGTCGGTGACGCCACGAAAGCCGCCGCCGTCCGGGGAGACGATCACCTGATCGAGCTGGCAGAAGCGCTCCAGCGACGGCGCCGTCTGCAACGCCGGATGCCCGGCGCGCCCCGCCAGCACGTAGCGCTCGGCGAACAAGGTGCGGCCGTGCAGTCCGGGCGGCGCGCCTTCCAGGGTGTGGAACGCCAGGTCGACGAGCCCCTGCTCCAGCTGTTTGGCGATACGCGGCGGCACCAGCTCCACCACCGCCAGGCGCGACTCCGGCGCCTGCGCGGCGAACCCCGCCAGCGCCGGCAGGACCAGCGTGGTCTCGCCGTAGTCGGTCGCTGCAAGGCGCCAGGTCTGCTGCGCGGTCAGTGGATCGAACGGCGCCGAGGGTGCCACCGCGCGGCCCAGCGCTTCGAGCGCCTGGCGCAGCGGCTCGCGCAGCTCGTCGGCCTTCGCAGTGGGGCGCATGCCGCGCGGGCCCGGCATCAGCAACGGGTCGCCGAAGAACTCGCGCAGCTTGGCCAGGTGCACGCTGACCGAAGGCTGCGCGAGGTTAAGGCGCTCCGCCGCACGGGTGACGTTGTGCTCGGTGAGCAGCACGTCGAGCGTGAGCAGCAGGTTCAGATCGAGCTTTCTGAGATTGTTCACGGCTATACCAGGGATTTCGGATATTCATTTCCACAATACCGGACGCAAGTTCATCCTGCGCGCATCCGACCGTGGAGCTTTCCGATGAACATCCTTCTGGTATACGCGCACCCCGAACCCCAATCCCTCAACGGCTCGCTGAAGGACTTCGCCGTCCGCCATCTCGAAGCCGCCGGGCACCACGTGCAGGTCTCCGACCTCTATGCCATGCGCTGGAAACCCACGCTGGATGCGGACGACAGCCTGGCGCCGCGAGGTGCGGAACGCTTCGACCCCTCTGCGGACTCGAAACACGCCTTCGACAACGGCCTGCAAAGCCCGGACATCGCCGCCGAACAGGCCAAGCTGCTCTGGGCCGACGCGGTGATCCTGCAGTTTCCGCTGTGGTGGTTCAGCCTGCCGGCGATCCTCAAGGGTTGGGTGGACCGCGTGTACGCCTGCGGCTTCGCCTATGGCGTGGGCGAGCATTCCGACGCCCGCTGGGGCGAGCGCTACGGCGAAGGCAGGCTGGCCGGCAAGCGCGCGATGCTGCTGGTGACCACCGGAGGCTGGGACAGCCACTACGGCCCGCGCGGGATCAATGGGCCGATCGACGACCTGCTGTTCCCGATCCAGCACGGCATCCTCTACTACCCCGGCTTCGACGTGCTGCCGCCCTTCGTCGCCTACCGCACCGGTCGCACCGACGCGGCCCGCTACGCCGCGCTGTGCGAGCAACTCGGCGAGCGCCTGGACACGCTGTTCAGTACCGCGCCCATCGCCTTCCGCCAGCAGAATGGCGGCGCCTACGAGATTCCCGCGCTGACCCTGCGCCCGGAGATCGCACCGCAGCGGACCGGCTTCGCCGCGCACATCCAGGGGCCGGACGAAACACGCGGCGATACCGACGAACGCAGATAGAGGGCCGATCCACGCGGCCGCCCTGCTAGCCCGACGGCAGGCCACCGTCGCCCGGCGAGCGCAATCGCTGGTGCAAGCGGCTGAGAAAGCCGATATCGAACGCCCGGCGCGCCGCCTCGCTCCTCAGCAGGTCACGCTCGGCCAGCATCCCGGCCCACAACCAGCCAGGATTGGGACTCGCCAACCAGGCCTGTGCGCAGTTCGCGCCCAGATCGAAGGCGGCCTGCTGCCTGGCCGGGAGGTTGATTTCGACGCCGGGATGCTCGTCGTGGGCGGCCAGCCGGCACACGCCACGGCGACTCATCAGCCGCCCTCCCTGGCCTGTTCGATGACATTGACCAGCAGCGCCGCCAACTCACGAATGCGCGCCCGTACCTGCCGGATCTCCCTGGCGTCCAGGTACATCATCTGATCGTTTTCCGGCTCGGCGGAGCCGAACTGGCGCAGCAGCAACGCCAGCTGCAGCTCGGCTTCGATCCGGTAGGGATAGTTCTTTTCACGCGCGCCCGCGGCAGGGGTTGGCAGTGAAGGGAAGGCGATGTGGTTCGACTCAGCCACGGCACACCTCCAGAACGAAGGTGATCGATACGACGCAAACAGCGGGGAGGTGCCCGTGCGTAAAAGGGGGATAGCGCATTTTCCTTATGCTCCTTCGTGATTTAAGGAGCCGCGTTCCAACCGTTACCACACGGATGGAGGCGGACCGTGCAAGGGTGGTAAACCGGCTCACGAAGGAATGCCGGCCGAGCCGAAGCCCGCCTCACACGGCCCGCCATAAATGCACGAGAAAACAGCAGGCATAAAAAAAGCGCCTGCTCTCGGCCATAGCGCTACCGCGCCTTCGTGTATTTCCGGGTTACCACACCCAGGCCACGGGATTGACCGTGACCGGCGCACTCTAGCGCGGGGGGTGGGGGTAGGACAAGGAGCTGGAGTTGGGGAGGCAATTTCGACGCGAACGGTAAGGCCTGTTCAGCCGTCTGCCGGCCCTTCGAGAGTCTGATGGTCAATCGACTGGCATGGCGGAGAACGGCCAATAGTGGACCGTTGTGTACAGTCATCCACTGCAGTAGCTTTAGGCTATCTACAGGTGGTGGTTCTCGCCGCTCAGCACAATTTTTATCTCAGAGTCAGACATGCTCAAGTCAGTTACAATCCGTCGATTTAAAAACCTATCAAACGTCGCAATCCCGCTGGAACGCATCAACATCCTTGTGGGTACCAACAATTCGGGAAAAAGTAGCATCCTACAAGGAATTGCTTTTGCCGTAAGTATCGCTCAAACATCTAAACTACAGGGAGAGATCACCACTCTTTCACCTGAGCAATTAATTTACACCCCTCTTCGTGATGTTTCGGCCCTTGCCTTTGGCGGTGACTTAAAACAGAGCAGGCAGCATGCGATTGAAATTCTATTCAATCACGAAGAAGAAGACCAGCAAGGTCGGAGTATTGAGTTGAGCACGGCAGTTGAAATTAGGCGAGGCAAGAACAAAAATATCTCCGTAGGCATCACCGATGGCGGATTGAAGGAAAAAAATTTCTTCTCTAGACAATCAATTTGCCATGTACGTACCCGGCTTGGCCGGAGTCCCAGCCACAGAACCCTATAGGACGCCAGCCGCATTACGAAAAGCCGCTGCCCGTGGTGATGCTAATGCTGTACTAAGAAACATCCTCTGGAGTCTAAGATCTGACAACGACGCCTGGGATGCATTCAGCGAGCATCTTTCTCGCGTTTTCCCGGAAATTATTGTTAACCCAACATTTGATCCTAACGTTGACGAATATGTTGATGTAACAATCGAAAGACAGGGAATCAAGTTGCCTATCGACGCAGCTGGTACTGGTTTTTTGCAAACAGTTCAAATTCTCGCCTACACAGCCAAGTACAAACCCAAACTGCTTCTCTTAGACGAGCCAGATTCGCACATCCACCCCGACAGACAACGCCAGCTAATAAGGCTTCTATCCGAACTAGCGGAGCAGGATGACTTTCAGGTGATTGTGGCTACACACTCTAGGCATCTACTGGATGTCCCCGGCGCCTATTTTCACTGGATGACACAGGGAAGCCGAGTGGATATTGATCCAGACGAAAGCAGTCGGCTTCGTGTGCTAACTGACTTAGGCGCCCTAGATAGCGGCGATAGACTTAAAAATGGAAATATAGATATTGTCTTACTAACAGAAGATAGCGATCAGAAATTCCTCAAAGCACTCATGATTGCTTCAGGTGCAGAGGAAGATAAAGTTCAAATTTGGTCCTACTCGGGCTGTACAAAAATTGATGCAGCAGTGACTTTATGCCGCTTCATTAATGATCACGCACCTGGAACAGAAGTCCTTGTTCACCGTGACAGGGACTATCTGAGAGACGAAGAAATAACCCAAATAAACAATATTTTCTCTGCAAAAAATATCCGAATCTTCCTTACCCAAGGAACCGATGCCGAGTCTCATTTAATAAACATTCAACATATTCGAACATTCTATCCGCAGCTTTCAGAACTCCAAATCAGCCAAGCCATTGATGAAGCCACAGAAGCAGTCAAACAATACTCTATCCAAACCCTTGCCAGAAGCATGTTAAGAGAAGAAAAAGCGAGAAGAAAGGCAAATGGGGACAATGGCGACCCAGATATCGTTGCATTGACAGATCAAGCTCGGGCTGATTTTGCTACGCACCCTGAGAGATGGAGGCACGGAAAGAAAACTTTCGGCCATATGAAGTCAAAACTCCAAGCATTACTTGGAGAAAATCCAAACATCGTTCGTCCTTCAGAAAACATAGCCGTTGAACTTCTTGCTGAAGCTATTAATGCAGCTCGAGATCGACGAGGAGGAGGAGACCAAGCAGGCGATCAAGCCTGAACATTGAAAGTATCGGAGTAGCTATATTTTTTGACTTGATAGATACGACTGGCGGGGCCTGCCAGATGCAGCAAGTAGCCTAGTTATCCGCACGCTGCAAACCGCAGTGCAGCTTTCCGGCCCTGCGCAACTTTGAGAACGTCGTAAGGTGGACAACGTTTTTTTGTCCACCAGATTCATCGACAGGCAGCAAGTAGACTGTTTACTCGGACGCCGGAAAACGCCGCGCAGTTTTCCGCCCGACTCGACTTCGAGAACGCCGTAGTTTTTTTTCCACCCGATTCATCGACAGGCAGCGCGGGGTGAAGGCTGGCTGGGCGCGCGACGGGTTCTGGTCAATGGAAACCTTCCTGCGAACCCGCTTCTGGCCGAATTCAGCAAATAGCGTCGAAACCGCGAAGCGTTTCCCACCGGCAGGATCGAAGCCCGAAGTGACTGGTGGGCCAGATACTCGCGTGGCCGGAAAAGCCGGTGGACAAACAAGGCGTTGTCCACCCTACGAAAGCGACGCCCTCAGCCTTCCACCGCCGCCCACTGTTTGTTCAGGCGCTTGTCCGACACAGCTACCCGCGTGCCCAGTTGCTGGGCGAACAGGGAGACGCGGTATTCCTCCAGCATCCAGCGGTAGAGCTGCAATTCGGGATCGCGTTTGCCTTCCTGGGCGTGTTTGGCCAGGCGGGTCTGGTATTGGTCCCAGTAGCCGGCCAGTTCGCCGGACCACACGCGGTCGCGTTGCAGCTGGGCGCCGATCTTCTCGAAGCGCTGCTCCACGGCCTTCAGGTAGCGCGGGTATTCGCGCAGCCATTCGGCCGGGGTTTCGCGGACGAAGCCGGGGTAGATGAGCCGGCCGAGCTGCGCCTTGATGTCGTTCAGCGCCACCGCCTGGGCCAGGTCGATCTTGCCCTTGAAGCGCTTCTGCAGGCCGTGCCAGAGCTTGAGGATATCCAGTACGAGCTTGGCCAGGCGCTCGGCATGTTCGGTCCAGGCGCCGCGCTTCTTCTCGGCCAGCGCGGCCAGGGCGGCGCCGTCGCGCGGGAGCGTGGCTTCGCCGTCGAGCACGCAGCTGTCGAGGCTGGCGAGCAGGATGTCCTCGACCAGCGCATCGACGCGGCCCATTTCGCGGTAGAGCAGGCCGAGGTCGGTCAGCCCTGGCAGCTTGTTGCGCAGGAACTTGGCAGGTTCGGCGAGTTGCTGAAGCAGCAGCCGTTGCAGCGCACGGCGGTGCTGGTACTCGGCTTCGGCCTGGGTCGGGAAGCGGCCTTCCTTGACCGTGCCGCCCTCCTCCACCAGCGCCGGGTAGACGGTCATCGACAGCCCGGCGACCTTCTGCTGGGTCTTCTCCGCGACTTCGGCGAACGCCTTGGCCTCCACCGGGCCCTGCTGTTTCTGCGTCTGCGGGATCGCCAGGGCAGCCTGGCTGGCTTCGGCGAAACGCGCGGTGAGTTCGGCCAGGTCGCGGCCTTCGCCGAGGAACTTACCGCGCGCATCGACCACTTCGATGTTCATCTTCAGGTGGCCTTCGAGCTGCGCCGCGGCTTCCGCCCAGGCGTCCTCGCTCACCCGCGCACCGGTCATGCGTTGCAGCTCGCGGCCGAGGGACTCGGGCAGCGAGCCTTCGGCGAAGACGACCTTGGCCAGCGCCGCCTTGACGAAGTCCGGCACCGGCACGAAGTTCTTGCGGATCGCCTTGGGCAGGTTACGCACCAGCGCCACCGCCTTGGTTTCCAGCAGGCCGGGGACCAGCCAGTCGAGGCGCTCGCTGCGCAGTTGCGGCAGCAGCGGCGCCGGCACGCGCAGGGTCACGCCGTCGCGCGGGTGATTGGGCTCGAAGTGGTACTCCAGCGACAATTCCAGCTCGCCGATGTGCAGGCTGTCCGGGTACTGCGCGGCGGTGACCTCGCTGGCCTCGCGGGCGAGCACGTCTTCCTCGCGCATGATCAGCAACCCGGCGTTCTTCGCGCTCTCGCGCTTGTACCAGTTCTCGAAACTGGCGGCCTGGTAGATGTCCTGCGGGATACGGGCGTCGTAGTAGCCGAACAGGGTTTCCTCGTCGGCGAGGATGTCGCGGCGACGCGCCTTGGCTTCGAGTTCGTCGAGGCGTTCGAGCAGCTCGCGGTTGGCCGACAGGCAGCGCGCGCGGCTGTTGATCTCGCCGCGCACCAGACCCTCGCGGATGAACAGCTCGCGCGCCACCGGCGGGTCGATGGGGCCGTAATGCACCGGCCGGCGACCGACCACGATCAGGCCGTAGAGGGTGACCTGCTCGTAGGCCACCACCTGGCCGCGCTTCTTCTCCCAGTGCGGCTCGAAGTGGTTGGTCTTGATCAGGTGCGCGGCCAGTGGCTCGATCCAGTCCGGCTCGATCTTCGCCACCATGCGCGCGAACAGCTTGGTGGTTTCCACCAGTTCGGCGGCCATGATCCAGTTCGGCTTCTTGCGCCCGATCACGCTGGAAGGGTGCACCCAGAAGCGTCGCTGGCGCGCGCCGAGGTAGTCGCCGTCCTCGGTCTTCTGGCCGATCTGGCTGAGCAGGCCGGAAAGGATCGCCTTGTGCACGGCGGCGTAGCTGCGCGCGCGCTGCGCAGCCTCGCTGGCTTCGGCCTGCTGGCGGGCGACGACGTTGACCCTGGTGTCGGTGGTCGGCGTTGGCGCGGCGCTGCCGGAGGCCGCATGGGTGTCGCTTCGCTCGATCCGTCCTGCGGGCGGGGCGGATTGCGGCACGTTTTTCGTAGGATGGCGTTGAGCGGAGCGATACCCATCGGGTGACAGCTGCAGCTCGCGGCAGATCAGCGTCAGTTGGCGATGGGCGTCGCGCCACTCGCGCAGGCGCAGGTAGTTGAGGAAGTTCTTGCGGCACCAGGTGCGCAGCGGGTTGGCGCCCAGCTCCTGGCGCTTTTCCTCGAAGCCGCGCCACAGGTTGATCAGCGCGGCGAAGTCGGAGTCCACGTCCTTCCACTGCGCGTGCGCCTGGTCGGCGGCCTGCTGGCGGTCGGCAGGACGCTCGCGCACGTCCTGCACGGAAAGCGCGCTGGCGACGATCAGCACCTCGTCGAGGCTGCCCTGCTGCGCGGCCTCCAGCAGCATGCGGCCCAGCCGCGGGTCCACCGGCAGGCGCGCGAGCTGGCGACCGAGCGGGGTCAGCTGGTTCTCGCGGTTGACCGCGGAAAGCTCCTGCAACAGGTTGAAACCGTCGCTGATGGCCTTGCCGTCCGGCGGCTCGATGAAGGGGAAATCCTCTATCTGGCCGAGGCGCAGATGGAGCATCTGCAGGATCACCGCGGCGAGGTTGGTGCGCAGGATCTCCGGATCGGTGAACGCCGGCCGGGCGAGGAAATCCTCCTCGCTGTACAGGCGCACGCAGATGCCCGGTTCGACCCGTCCGCAGCGGCCCTTGCGCTGGTTGGCGCTGGCCTGCGAGACCGCCTCGATGGGCAGGCGCTGGACCTTGGCGCGGTAGCTGTAGCGGCTGATGCGCGCAGTGCCGGAGTCGATCACGTAGCGGATGCCGGGCACCGTGAGCGAGGTTTCCGCGACGTTGGTGGCGAGCACGATCTTGCGCCCGACCGCCGGCTTGAAGATCTTCTGCTGCTCGGCGGGCGTCAGCCGCGCGTACAGCGGCAGCACCTCGGTGAGGCGCAGGTTGGCCTTGCGCAGCATCTCGGCGGCATCACGGATTTCCCGCTCGCCGGGGAGGAACACCAGCACGTCGCCGGGGCGCTTGCCGACGCTCTTCTCGTGCGCGGCGATCTCGTCCAGCGCGGCGAGGATGCCCTGGTCCACCGAGAGGTCTTCCTCGACGCGGTTGCCGTCCTCGTCGTTCTCGGCGGCGAGCGGCCGGTACCAGGTTTCCACCGGATAGGTGCGCCCGGACACTTCGACGATCGGCGCGCCCGGGAGGCCGGCCCCGCTGAAGTGTTGACTGAAGCGCTCGAGGTCGATGGTCGCCGAGGTGATGATCACCTTCAGGTCCGGGCGCCGCGGCAGCAGGATCTTCAGGTAGCCGAGGAGGAAGTCGATGTTCAGCGAACGCTCGTGGGCCTCGTCGACGATGATCGTGTCGTAGCGTTCCAGGTAGCGGTCGTGCTGGGTTTCGGCGAGCAGGATGCCGTCGGTCATCAACTTGATCAGCGTGCTGTCGGTGCTCTGGTCCTCGAAGCGCACCTGGTAGCCAACCAGTTCGCCGAGCGGCGTGCCGACCTCCTCGGCGACCCGCGTGGCGACGCTGCGCGCGGCCAGGCGACGCGGCTGGGTGTGACCGATCAGGCCGTGCACGCCCCGCCCGATCTCCAGGCAGATCTTCGGCAACTGGGTGGTCTTGCCCGAGCCGGTTTCGCCGGCGATCACCAGCACCTGGTGTTTCTCCAGCGCCGCCTTGATCTCGTCGCGCTTGGCGGCGATCGGCAACTGGTCGTCGTAGCGCATCGCCGGCACGCTGGCGCGGCGGGCCTCGACCTTGGCCACCGAAGCCTGGAAACGCTCGATCCACTGCGCCAGCCTGGCGTCGTCCCCCCCGCCGTTCTTGCGCAGCTCGTGCAACTGCCGGCGCAGCCGGTGACGGTCGGCGATCAGGGTCTGGTCGAGGTTTTTCAGCAGGGCATCGGCGGTGGCGTTCGAATCGGTCATCAGGCGCTTGGCTGGCATCTACGGCGGAGGGCGGATTGTCGCAGATTTCCGCACCCCGCAACGAACACGGGACCGGCGCGTCGATCCCGTGTGTGCCTGCTGCCCGGACGGGCGTGCGACT
Organism: Pseudomonas sp. UBA3153; assembly: GCF_002364635.1. Lineage (NCBI taxonomy): Bacteria > Pseudomonadati > Pseudomonadota > Gammaproteobacteria > Pseudomonadales > Pseudomonadaceae > Pseudomonas > Pseudomonas sp. UBA3153. The sequence goes on along the minus strand of NZ_DEYR01000077.1, from coordinate 56,069 downwards.
CAGCGCGTCGCCTGTACCGTCGCGCCGCCGAGCCCGGCGGGCACCGTGCGCAGGGCGACGTCCACCGATTGCAGCGCGGTCCAGGCGTCCTGCTGCAGCTCGGCGGCGGTGGCGTGTTCGAAACGGCTGCTCTGCGCGGCCTGCGGCGCCGGCGGCGGGTTGCCGTAGATCAGCGAGTAGAACACCGAGGCGGCGAGGTAGGAGCCGGTGTAGGTCGGATGGCTACCGTCGGCGATGAACAGCGTCGGCTGCGGCTGGCTGGCCAGGGCGACTTTCCAGGCATCGCCGACCGGCGCCAGCAGGCCGTGGTTCTCCTTCGCCACCTGGGTGTAGACGGCGTCCAGCGTGGACTGCATCGAGGGGTCGTTCTGCCGCGCCCAGGTCAGGTAGAAGATCGGCTGGGCGCCGGCCTGGCGCGCGGCCTGGGCGACCAGGCCGGCGTACTTGCGGGTGGATTCGGCGTCCTGCAGCGGCATCAGGCTGAAATCCTGGATCACCACGTAATCCCAGTGCTGGCTGGCGAGCACCTTCTGCACGTCGCCGCGGGCCCAGTGCTGCTTCAGGCTGGAACCGGCGACGGTGACGTCCTTAACCTCCAGCGCGCGCGGCTGCTTGGCCTCCACCGACATCTGCCGGACCATCAGCGGCAGCTGGTTGTAGAAGGTGTAGCTGTTGCCGACGAAGAGCACCTGCAGCGGCTCCCCGGCCTGGGCCTGGCTGAAAACGGCGGTGACGAAAAGAAAGGACGTCAGGAAGAACTGTCGCAGCTGAGTTCGCATAAAGATCACTCGGTGAACGTGAAGAGAACGGGCGTGGAGATTCTGGCGCGCCCGTGTGACAGCACGCTTATATGCGATATCTGTGCAAAAAACGCTCAATTCCAAGCGTTCGGCGACGAGAGGTAGAAGCGCTCCGGCGACGGCGGAACGCTCAGGGATAGGCAAGCGAAGCGGCGTGAACGGCGGAGCTTCAGGCCCGGAGCAGGTGGCGCCCCGCGTTGCGCGGGGCGCCGGGACTCATACGCGGAACTGTTGCACCAGCGCCTGCAACCGACCGCTGAGCGCGTTCAACTCGGCGGCGGTGCGCGCGCCCTGGGCCGCGTCCGAGGCGACGCTGTCGACCGCCGAAGCGATCTGGTGAACGCTGCGGTTGATCTCCTCGGCCACCGCTGTCTGCTCTTCCGCGGCGGAGGCGATCTGCGCGTTCATCAGGTTGATGGTGCCGACCAGCGTGGTGATGGCCTCCAGCGAAAGCCCGGTCTGGTTGGCCTGGCTGCTGGTGGCCTGGCCCTTCTCGCCGCTGCGCTGCATGGCGGTCAGCGACTGGGCGGTGGCGCTCTGCAAGCGGTTGATCATCGCCTGGATCTCGCCGGTGCTCTGCTGGGTGCGGCTGGCCAGCGCGCGCACCTCGTCGGCGACCACGGCGAACCCGCGCCCGGCCTCGCCCGCGCGGGCGGCTTCGATGGCCGCGTTGAGCGCCAGCAGGTTGGTCTGGTCGGCGATCGAGCGGATCACTTCGAGCACCCCGACGATGCCCTGCACGTCGCCATGCAGACCGTCGATCACGGCGCCGCTGGCGTGCACGTCCTCCACCAGGCTGTGGATCTGCACGATGCTCTGCTCCACCACCTCGCGCGCCTTACGTCCCTGCTCGTCGGTTTCCTGCGCCGCTTCCGAGGCGCGCTGCGCGCTGCTGGCGACTTCCTGGGCAGCCGCGGACATTTCGTTGATCGCCGTGGCGACCTGATCGGTCTCCTGGCGCTGGCGATCCATCGCCTGTTCCGAGCGATGCGCCTGACTGGCCACGGCCTCCACCAGCATCGACAGCTCGGAGGACGTATTGCTGACCTGGCGCACCAGCGCCTGGATCTTCTCGACGAAGCGATTGAAGGCGCTGGCCAGCTCGCCCAGCTCGTCGGCGCCGGTCACCGGCAGCCGCTGGGTGAGATCGCCATCGCCGCGGGCCACCTCGTCGAGACTCGCCTTGATCCGCAGCAGCGGCCGCAGCAGCGTGCCGGAGAGGTACATCGCGACGGCGCCGATCACCAGCAGCAGGCCCACGGCGCTGCCGATCATCAGCCACGTCAGTTGGTCGATGCGTTTGCCGAAGTGCGCGCGAATGGTCTGAACTTCCCGCTCGATACCGTCCAGGTTGATCGAGGTGCCGAACACCATGTGCCACTTCGGCAGGTACTCGGAATAGCCGATCTTCGGCACCAGGGTGGTGCCATCGCCGAGCACGAAGCTGTAGTCGACGTAATGGCTGCCGTCACGCCCGGCTCGCACCAGCTCGCGGATCGCGTAGACGCCCTGCGGATCGCGGTAGTCCTGGAAGCTCTGCCCGATCTTGTCGCCGGTGCTGCCCTGGAACAGCCGCACGGCGCTCTCGTCATACCCCCAGTAGTAGCCGTCCTTGCCATAGCCGAGGTTCTGCAGCAGCTCGACGGCGCGCGCCCGGGCTTCCAGGTCGCCCTCCGCGGAGGCCTCGTACAGCGGCGCGATCGCCTTGCGCGCGACCTGTACGTAATGCTCGATCTCAATACGCCGGGCCTCGATCAGGCTGCTGCGGGCCTCGGCCTCCTGCTGCGCGGCGACGCCCTGAAGCACCCAGACCGACAACCCCCCGAGCGTCAGGGAAAGCAGAAAGCAGGGCACCAGGACCAGCAGCAACACTTTGGGGCGCAATCTCAGGCTGAGCATGAAGCATTTCCTTATAGAGCGTAACGGACGCCGGGCGGCGTCGCCACCGAGGCGGCAATTCTGACAAAAAGCGCGCAGCAACGGGACGACGAGCGAAATACCTGCGCCAGACTGCCGCAGGTCCGGACGCCGCGCAGCAACGAAAAAGCCCCGCATAAGCGGGGCTTCTCCGAACGGCGGTACGCTTACTTCTTGCCGAGCTTCTTCAGCTCTTCGTCACGCAGCTCGCGGCGCAGGATCTTGCCGACGTTGGTGGCCGGCAGCGCGTCGCGGAATTCCACGGACTTCGGTCGCTTGTAGCCGGTGACGTTGTCGTGCATGTGCTGCATGACCTGGTCCTTGGTCAGGCTCTCGCCCGGCTTGACCACCACGAAGACCTTGATCGCCTCGCCGGATTTCTCGTCCGGGATACCGATGGCGGCGCACTGCAGCACGCCCGGCAGGGTGGCGAGCACGTCTTCCAGTTCGTTCGGATACACGTTGAAACCGGAGACGATGATCATGTCCTTCTTGCGGTCGACGATGCGCAGGTAACCGTCTTCCTGGATCACCGCGATGTCGCCGGTCTTCAGCCAGCCATCGGCGTCGAGCACCTCGGCGGTGGCTTCCTCGCGCTGCCAGTAACCCTTCATCACCTGCGGGCCCTTGATGCACAGCTCGCCGATGGAGCCGATCGGCAGGTCGTTGCCTGCGTCGTCGATGACCTTGCACAGGGTCGAGGGCACCGGGATGCCGATGGTGCCGACCTGGATGTGCTGGAACGGGTTGACCGTGGCGACCGGGCTGGTCTCGGTCATGCCGTAGCCTTCGCAGATGCCGCAGCCGGTGACCTCTTTCCAGCGCTCGGCGGTAGCCAGTTGCAGCGCCATGCCGCCGGAGAAGGTCGCCTTCAGCGCGCTGAAATCGAGGCGGCGGAAGTCTTCGCTGTTGCACAGCGCGACGAACAGGGTGTTCAGGCCGACGAAGCCGGTGAACCTCCATTTGCCGAGTTCCTTCACCGTGCCGGGCAGGTCGCGCGGATTGGTGACGAGGATGTTGTGCCCGCCGATCAGCATCATCGCCATGCAGTGAAAGGTGAAGGCGTAGATGTGGTACAGCGGCAGCGGCGCGATGAGGATCTCGCAGCCCTCGTTGAGGTTGGCGCCCATCAGCACCTTGCACTGCAGCATGTTGGCGATGATGTTGCGGTGCGTGAGCATCGCGCCCTTGGCCACGCCGGTGGTGCCGCCGGTGTATTGCAGCACGGCGACGTCGTTGCCCTGCGGAGCGGATTCGCGCAGCGCCTTGCCGCGACCCTTGGCGAGGGCATCGTTGAACTTCACCGCCTGCGGCAGGTTGAACGCCGGCACCATCTTCTTCACGTACTTGACGACGCTGTTGACCAGCAGGCGCTTGAGCGGCGGCAGCAGGTCGCCGACCTCGGTGACGATGACGTGGCGCACGCCGGTCTTGGGCAGCACGTCTTCGGCGAGGTGGGCCATGTTGGCCAGGCAAACCAGCGCCTTGGCGCCGGAATCGTTGAACTGGTGCTCCATCTCCCGCGCGGTGTACAGCGGGTTGGTGTTGACCACCACCAGGCCGGCACGCATCGCGCCGAACACGACGACCGGGTACTGCAGCACGTTGGGCATCTGCACGGCGATGCGGTCACCGGGTTGCAGGTCGGTATGGTTCTGCAGGTAGGCGGCGAAGATGCCGGAGAGTTCGTACAGCTCGCCGTAGCTGATCGTCTTGCCGAGGTTGCTGAAGGCGGGCTTGTCGGCGAAGCGTTGGCAGGACTCTTTCAATACCGCCTGGATGTTCGGGTATTGGTCGGCATTGATGTCAGCAGGGATGCCCGCCGGGTACTTGTCCTTCCAGAAGTTTTCGATCATGGAAGCCCACTCCTAAGCAACAGCTGGTCTCATCGCCTTTGAGGCGATTGGTTATTGTGTCTGCGCATCCTGCCCTCGCACGGGGAGGGCAAAAAATCGCGCCGAGCGTAGCAGCTTTGCCAGGAGCCCACCAGCACCAACATCTGCCTAGCCAGTAACGAAAATGACCGGATACAAGTATCCGGTCATATTTTTCAGCCTTGCCTGAAATGCCCTTTCCAGACGCCTCAGGCGATGTCGCGCAGCTCGCGGCGGAGGATCTTGCCCACCGGCGTCATCGGCAATGCGTCCCTGAGGACGATGTGCTTGGGCACCTTGTAGCCGGTGAAGTTGGCCTTGCAGTAGTCCTTGAGTTCCTCGACGCTGACCCCGCCCTCGCGCGGCACGACGAACAGCTTCACCGCCTCGCCGGAACGCTCGTCCTCGACGCCGATGGCGGCGCAGCTGGCGACGCCCGGATGCGCCATCACCACTTCCTCGATCTCGTTGGGGTAGACGTTGAAGCCGGAGACGATGATCAGGTCCTTCTTGCGGTCGACGATGCGCGTGTAGCCATCCGGGTCGATCACGGCGATGTCGCCGGTCTTCAGCCAGCCCTCGGCGTCCAGCACCTCGGCGGTGGCCTCCTCGCGCTGCCAGTAGCCCTTCATCACCTGCGGGCCCTTGATGCACAGTTCGCCGCGCTCGCCCAGCGGCAGCTCGTTGCCGTCGTCGTCGATCACCTTGAAGGCGGTGCCGACCACCGGGATGCCCACGGTGCCCAGGCGCGCCTTGTCGCCGTAGGGGTTGGTGCTGGCCACCGGCGAGGTTTCGGTGAGGCCGTAGCCTTCCACCACCGTGCAGCCGGTCATCTGTTTCCAGCGGTCGGCGGTGGCCTTGACCAGCGCGGTGCCGCCGGAATTGGTCAGCTTGAGATTGGAGAAGTCCAGGGTCTTGAAGTCGGGATGGTCCATCAGCGCGACGAACAGGGTGTTCAGCCCGAGCAGCGCGGAGAAGCGCCACTTCTTCAGCTCCTTGATGAAGCCGCCGATGTCGCGCGGGTTGGTGATCAGCACGTTGTGGTTGCCGTTGAGCATCATGCACATGCAGTTCGCGGTGAACGCATAGATGTGGTACAGCGGCAGCGGCGCGATCATCACCTCCTCGCCCACCTTCATCAGCGGCTTGCCGTCCGGGCCGAGCTGCTGCATGCAGGCGTCCACCTGCAGCATGTTGGCCACCAGGTTGCCGTGGGTGAGCATGGCGCCCTTGGCCACCCCGGTGGTGCCGCCGGTGTACTGCAGCACGGCGATGTCCTCGAGGCCGACGTTCACCGGCCTCAGCCCGTGTCCCTGCCCCTTGCGCAGCGCTTCCTTGAACGGTACCGCCTGCGGCAGGTGATAGTCCGGGACCATCTTCTTGACCTTCTTCACCACCGTGTTGACCAGCAGCCCCTTGAGGCTCGGCAGCATGTCGCCCATGCGCGCCTCGATCAGGTAGTCGATCTGCGTATCGGGCAGCACCTCCTCGACCAGCTTGCCGAACATGTTCAGGTAGACCAGCGCGCGCACGCCGGCGTCCTTGAACTGGTGGCGCATCTCGCGGGCGGTGTACAGCGGGTTGGTGTTGACCACCACCAGCCCGGCACGCAGGGCGCCGAACACGGCGATCGGGTACTGCAGCACGTTGGGCATCTGCACGGCGATGCGGTCGCCGGGCTGCAGGTCGGTGTGCTTCTGCAGGTAGCAGGCGAAGGCGGCGGCCTGGCGATTGAGCTCGGCGTAGCTGAGGGTGACGCCGAGGTTGCTGAACGCCGGACGGTCGGCGAACCGCTTGCACGAGCGCTCGAACACTTCGATGACGGACGAGTAAGCCGTCTGATCGATCGAAGCGGGCACTCCGGCCGGACGTTTGTCGCTCCAGAAATCAGGCTGCATTGTTATTGTCTCCTTGGTCCTGAACGTGGCGCGCCCGCTCGTGCGGGCCTTTCCGGACGTTAGCAGGTGGGCCGGACGGCGCAAATCGCCATAGACCGCGTGAATCTTGCCGGCTTTGCCGCAGGCTGCTACCGCGCCGGCTGGCTATGCTCAAGCGGTCACCGGTGGCTTGCGCTGCCGGTCGTCCCGTGCAAAATGCCGCCACCACAGGGTTCGAGAACCACCATGCGCCACGATGCCTTCTGGCTCACCACCAGCGATGCCGCGCCCGTCCACGTCCAGCGCTGGTTCGCCGAACAACCGCCGAAAGCCGTGCTGATGCTGGCCCACGGCATGGCCGAACACGCCGGCCGCTATGCCCGTTTCGGTGCCGCGCTGGTCGCCGCCGGCTTCGAGCTGTATGCCCACGACCAGCGTGGCCACGGCCAGACGGCGCAGCGCGGCATCCTCGGCGACTACGCGGTGAAGGATGGCTGGCAACGGGTGATCGACGACCTCGCCGCGCTCAACCACCACATTCGCCAGCAGCACCCGCGCACGCCGATCTTCCTGCTCGGCCACAGCATGGGCAGCTACATCGCCCAGGCCTACCTGATGCAGCACAGCTGCGCGGTGAGCGGCGCGATCCTTTCCGGCTCCAACTACCAGCCGGTCTCGCTGTATCGCGCGGCGCGCCAGGTGGCGCGTTTCGAGCAATGGCGCCAGGGCCCGACCGGGCGCAGCGCGCTGATCGACTTCCTGTCCTTCGGCTCCTTCAACAAGGCCTTCAGGCCGAACCGCACCGCCTTTGACTGGCTAAGCCGCGACCCGGCGGAAGTGGACGCCTACATCGCCGACCCGCTGTGCGGCTTCCGCTGCACCAACCGCCTGTGGATGGACCTCCTCGGCGGGCTGCAGGAGATCACCCCGCTGGAAAAGCTGGCGCAGATCGACGCGCGCCTGCCGTTGCTGGTGATCGGCGGCGAGTGCGATCCGGTCAGCGACGGCGAGCGCCTGGAGGACCTCGCAGAAGCGATGCAGCGCGCCGGCCTGCGCAAGGTGCAACTGAAACTCTACCCGGACGCCCGTCACGAGCTGCTCAACGAGACCAATCGCGACGAGATGACCGCCTTCCTCATCGACTGGCTGCAACAGGCCCTCGACTCATCCGCCAAGGACACGCCATGACCCAGCTCCGCAACTTCCCCTACGACAGCCTCGAAGTCGGCCAGACCGCACGCTACGAACGGACCGTCGAAGAACGCGACATCCAGCTGTTCGCCGCGGTCTCCGGCGACCGCAACCCGGTGCACCTCGACGCCGCCTACGCGGCCGGCACGCAGTTCAAGGAGCGCATCGCCCACGGCATGTTCAGCGGCGCGCTGATCAGCGCGGCCATCGCCTGCGAGCTGCCGGGACCGGGCACCATCTACCTGGGCCAGAGCCTGAAATTCACCCGCCCGGTGAAGCTCGGCGACGCCCTGACCGTGGAGCTGGAAATTCTCGAAAAGCTGCCGAAGAACCGCGTGCGCATCGCCACCCGGGTGATCAACCAGGATGGCAAGAAGGTGGTGGACGGCGAAGCCGAGGTGATGGCGCCGACCGAGGCGCTGGACATCGCCCTGGCCGAACTGCCGCCGATCAGCATCGGTTGAAACCCGCCGCCGACCACCTCGCGACCGCGCGAGGCGGTCGGCCCCAACTGGTGCAAGGCGGCTTTCGCACGCACCAGCCCGGCCCACGACATGGCCATATCGCACAAGCATTCGTACCGGATAACGGAATAAATCGCCGTTTCTTTGTGCAAATCGCACAACCCGACCCGTCACCCTGAACAACACCCCGCTTTTTCGCCTCCCCGCCCGGAACTGGCACAGCCTTCGCAATCGCCGAGGCCACACCCAATCACGGCAGGAGGACACGGACATGGCTCAGGCACCGGACAGCGGCAACGACTACCCCCTCAGCGAGGTCCCGGCCGGCGCGCGCAAGGGCCTGTTTTCCACCTCGATCATGCTGTTCGGCTTCACCTTCTTCACCGCCACCATGTTCGCCGGCGGCAAGATCGGCATGGCCTTCGACTTCAAGACACTGATCTGGGCGGCGATCATCGGCAACCTGCTGCTCGGCGCCTACGCCGCCGTGCTCGGCCTGATCGCCTGCCGCAGCGGGCTGAACTCGGTGCTGATGGGGCGTTTCTGCTTCGGCGAGGTGGGCAGCAAGCTGTCCGACATGCTGCTCGGTTTCACCCAGGTCGGCTGGTACGCCTGGGGCACCGCGACCATGGCCCTGGCGCTGGTGAAGATCCTCGGCCTGCCGGAAGGCTGGACCATCCCGCTGATGGTGCTGTTCGGCTTCGGCTTCTGCATCACCGCCTTCGTCGGCTACAGGGGCCTGGACCTGCTCTCGCGCGTTGCGGTGCCGGCCATGTGCCTGTTCCTGGTCTGGTCGCTGTGGCTGGCCACCGACAAGGTCGGCGGCCTCGGTGCGCTGCTGGCCATCGAGCCGCAGCAAAGCATGAGCATGAACCTGGCGATCACCATGATCTTCGGCACCTTCGTCAGCGGGGCCACCCAGGCCACCAACTGGACGCGCTTCGCCCGCAACGGCCGGGTGGCGATGCTCTCCAGCATGGTCGGGTTCTTCTTCGGCAACGGCCTGATGATCGTCACCGGCGCCTACGGCGCCATCGTCTACCAGCAACCCGACGTGGTCGAAGTGCTGGTCCTGCAGGGCCTGTCGATCGTCGCGGTGGTGATGCTCTTCCTCAACCTGTGGACCACCCAGGACAACACCATCTACAACTTCGCCGCCGCCGGCTGCAACCTGCTGCGCAGCGAGCGACGCAAGCTGATCACCGTGGTCGGCGCCGGCATCGGCACCCTGCTGGCGATCGGCGGCATGTACGAGATGCTGATCCCGTTCCTGATCCTGCTCGGCTCGATCATCCCGCCAATCGGCGGCGTGATCATGGCCGACTACTTCTACGGGCATAAGCAGCGCTACCCGCGCCTGGCGGACGTGCGCCTGCCGAAGTTCAACGCCGTCGGCCTCGCCGCCTACTTCATCGGTGCCTTCTGCGCCTACGTCTCGCCCTGGGTGGCGCCCATCGTCGGCATCCTGGTCGGCGCGCTGGCGTATGTCGTGCTGTTCCAGTTGCGCCAGTTGGCCACCCGCAGCGCCGGCACCAGCCGCGCCTGAACTACGCCATTCACTTCAGGGACGCCACCATGCAAACCGTAAGAACCGGCAACGGACCCCGCAGCTTCAGCGCCTCGGGCCTTGAAGCGCGCCAGTTGCCCTTCTCCGAAATCCCCGTGATCGATTTCTCCGCCATGTACGGCGGCGACCCGGAAGCCCGGCAACGGGTCGGCGAGGAGGTGCGCAGGGCGTGCACCGAGGTCGGTTTCTTCTACGCCCGCGGGCACGGCGTGCCGGACGAGGTGATCGATGCCACCTTCAGCGCCGCCCACCGCTTCTTCGACCTGCCGCTGGAGGTGAAGAAGGCGGTGGACATCGACCGCTCGCCGAACATGCGCGGCTACACGCCGATGCTCGGCGAGAACACCAACGAGGAAGGTCAGGGCGACATGCACGAGGGGTTCGACCTGGCCCTGGAAGTGCCCGCCGACGACCCCGACGTGCAGGCCGGCGTGTTCGGCTACGGCCCCAACCAGTGGCCCGAGCAACTGCCCGGTTTCAAGCCCGCGCTGCTCGCCTACCACGCCGCCATGCTGGATTTCGGCAGGCGCATCTTCGCCGCCTTCGCCCTGGCCCTGGAGCTCGAAGAGGACTTCTTCGAGGCCTACCTGAACAAGCCGATGGCGCACATGCGCGTGCTCTCCTACCCGAGCCAGAGCGGCGCCATCGACGACGCGCAGATCGGCATCGGCGCGCACTCCGACTACGAGTGCTTCACCATCCTGCGCACCGACGAGGTGCCGGCCCTGCAGGTGCTCAACAGCGCCGGCGAGTGGATCCAGGCGTTGCCGATTCTCGGCTGTTTCATCGTCAACGTCGGCGACCTGATGGCGCGCTGGACCAACGGCTACTTCGCCTCGACGCTGCATCGCGCGATCAACTCCTCGGGGCGCCAGCGCTACTCGATCCCCTTCTTCTTCGGCCCCGACTCGCAGAGCCTGATCGAGGTGCTGCCGAGTTGCCAGAACCCGGACTGGCCGCCGCAGTACCCGCCGATCACCGCCGGCGACTACATCCGCTCGCGCTTCGACCACACCTACTTCCACCGCCAGAAAGACGAAAGCCAATCTCCTGAAGGGAATACCCCATGAAAACTCGCCGTCACGCGTCCCTGCACCTCGCCTGTATCGGCCTGCTGGCCTCCACCGCCCTGCTCGCCCTGGCACCCGCGCAGGCGGCGGAAGCCTTCAAGCTGGCCGGCAAGCCGAAGATCGCCTTCATCTATGCCGCCACCGTCAAGGACGGCGGCTGGAACGAATCCATCGACAACGGCCGTCAGCAGGTGGCCAGCGAACTCGGCTACCCGATCGCCGTGGCGGAGAGCATTCCCGAGGAATCCACCGCGCTGAAGAACGCCATCGACCTCTACGTGCAGCGCGGCTTCAACATCATCGTCACCACCTCCTTCGGCTACTCCGACGGCGTGCTGGAAGCGGCCAGGAAGTACCCGCAGGTGGCCTTCCTCGCCGCCTCCGGCACCACCAACGCGGCCAACCTGGAAAGCTTCTACCCGCGCACCTACGAGGCCTGGTACCTGGCGGGCATCGCCGCCGCCTCGGTCAGCCCGAACAAGACCCTGGGCATGCTCGGCGGCTTCCCGGTGGCGCCGGTGAACTGGGACATCAACGGTTTCGCTCTCGGCGCGCAGTCGGTCGACCCGACGATCAAGACCATCGCCCTCTACACCAACTCCTGGTGGGACCCGGCCAAGGAAAGCCAGGCGGCCAAGTCGATCCTCGAGCAGAACGCCGACGTGATCGCCAACAACCTGTCCTCGGCCGGCCCCTTCACCGCCGCGGAAAAGGCCGGCAAGGCCTCGGTCGGCTTCCAGCTGGACATGAGCAAGATGGCACCCAAGGGTCACCTGACCTCGGTGGTCTTCCACTGGGACAAGTACCTGGTGCCGACCATCCGCAAGATCGTCGACGGCAGTTGGGAGCCGAACGAATACGGCGCCTTCCCCGGCCTCGCCGAAGGCGTGGTGGACATCACCCCGCTGAGCGACAAGGTGCCCGCCGAGGCCCGCGCGAAGATCGAGGCGGTGCGCGCGCAGATCATCGCCGGCAGCTTCTCGCCGTTCAGCGGCCCGCTGTTCAAGCAGAACGGCGAGGAGGCGGTGGCCGCCGGCGCGACGCTGGACGACGCGGCGATCTGGAACATGGATTACCTGGTCAAGGGCACCGTCGGGAGCGTCAAGTGACAGCCATGCCGGCGGCCTCGGCCCCGGTATTCCTGGAGCTGCGCGGGCTGAGCAAGCGCTTCGGCGAGCGACTGGTGCTCGAAGGCGTCGGCCTGCACCTGGAGCGCGGCGAAGTGCATGCGCTGCTGGGCGAGAACGGCGCCGGCAAGTCGACCCTGATGAACATCCTCACCGGCGTCTACCTCGCCGACGATGGCGAGATCCGCCTGCAGGGCGAACGCCTGGCGATCCGTCGTCCGGCGGACGCCAGCGCGGCGGGCATCGGCATGGTGCACCAGCATTTCCGCCTGGTGGAGCGCTTCAGCGTGGTGGAGAACCTGCTGCTCGCCGCTGGCGGGCGAAAGGGCCTGCGCAGCGCCGCCGAAGCCAGCGCCGCGCTGCTGCGCACCGCCGAGCAGATCGGCCTGCGCATCGACCCGCAGGCGCAGGTCGCCGATCTCTCGGTAGCCGAGCGCCAGCGTGCCGAGATCTGCAAGGTGCTGGCCCTCGGCGCGCGCATCCTGATCCTCGACGAACCCACCGCGGTGCTCACCGACCGTGAGGCCGGAGACATGCTCTCGGCGATCCGGCGCATGGCCGATACCGGCCTGAGCATCGTGCTGATCACCCACAAGTTGCGCGAAGTGATCGGCCACAGCCACCGCCTGACGGTGATGCGCCAGGGCCGCACGGTGGCCGCCAACCTGCCGACCACCAGCCTTTCCATGGAAGAAATCGCCCGGCTGATGGTCGGCGAGCAGAAGGCCGGCCCGGAGCGCGCGCCGTCCACGCTGATCAGCAACGGCGCCGACCTGCTGATCGCCCACCAGCTGTGCGTCAGCCGCGCCGACGGCGGCGTCGGTATCGACGGCGTCAGCCTGCGCGTGCGCGCCGGCGAAGTGCTTGGCGTAGCCGGCGTCGGCGGCAACGGCCAGCAGCAACTCGCCGACGCCCTGCTCGGCAGCCTGCCGATCGAGGCCGGCAACCTGTCCCTGGACGGCGCCGAGGTGACCCACGCGTCCATCGCCCGTCGCCGCGACCTCGGCCTGCGCATCATTCCCTCCGACCGCATGGCCAGCGGCCTGATCGGCGAACTCTCGGTGGCCGACAACCTGGCGCTGACCCGCGTGCGCTGCGGCCATTACCGAAGCGGCTGGCTGAACCGCGCACGCATGCGCGCCGACGCCCTGGCCGCCATCGCCCGCCAGGCCATCGCCGGCGCGACCCCGGAGTTGCGCACCAGTCTGCTCTCCGGCGGCAACGCGCAGAAGGTACTGCTGGCCCGCGAACTGGACAGCGGCGTGCGCCTGCTGGTCGCCCATTCGCCGACCCGCGGTCTCGACGTCAAGGCCTGCGCGGTGGTCCACCAGGCGATCCGCGAGGTGGCCGCCAGCGGCGCCGCCTGCCTGCTGATCAGCGAAGACCTGGAGGAAATACTCGCGCTCTCCGACCGCATCGCGGTGATGAGCGCCGGCCGCATCACCGGCGAGTGCCCGGGCGGGTCGAGCGCCGAAGAGGTGGGCCGGCTGATGCTCGGGCATGTCTGACATGAGAATGAAACGATGATCGCGCTGCCCTACACCTTCGCCCTGCAACGCCGCCTGACGCTGTCCGGCCGTCGCGGCGTCGGCACCTTCGTCGGCGGCCTGGCTGCCGGCATCCTGCTCGGCCTGGCGCTGCTGGTCTGGGCCGGCGTACCGACCGAGTCGCTGCTCGACGACCTCTTCGTGCAGGTCTTCATCAGCCCGCAGGGGCTGGCGCAGACGCTGACCCTGACGGTGCCGCTGATTCTCGTCGGGCTGTCCTCGGCGGTCGCCATGCGGGTGAAGTTCTGGAACATCGGCATCGAGGGCCAGATCTGGCTCGGCGCCATCGGCGCCACGGCCGTCTCCCTCTACGGCGTCGGCCCCGAGGCACTGCGGCTGCCGCTGATGCTGCTCGCCTCCGCGCTGTTCGGCGCCGCCTGGATTGCCCTGCCGCTGCTGTTGCGCCTGCGCCTGCAGGTCAGCGAACTGGTGGTCACCCTGCTGCTCTCGAACATCGCCTACCTGCTGCTGCAGCACCTGCTGTTCGGGGCCTGGCGCGATCCTGCCAACAGCTTCCCGATGTCGATGCAAATCGGCGGCGACGAGCGCCTGGCGCTGCTCGGCTTTGGCAACCTGCACAGCGGCATCTTCATCGCCCTTGCCGTGACCCTGCTGGTGGCGATGCTCAGCGAACGCAGCCGGCTCGGCTTCCACGCCGCCGCCATCGGCGCCAACCCGCAGGTGGCGCGCGCCGCCGGCATCCCGGTGGGCCTCACGCTGGCGATCATGGTGCTGCTCTCCGGCGCGCTGTCCGGCCTCGCCGGCGGCCTGATCATCACCGGCAGCGAGTACCGCCTGACACAGAACATCGGCTGGAACATGACCTTCAGCGGCATCGTCATCGCCTTCGTCGCGCGCTTCAAACCGCTGTGGATTCTGCCCACCGCCTTCGCCCTCGCCGGGCTGTACAACGCCGGCAGCACGCTGAAGGTGTTCTACGGTTTGTCCGACGCCGTCGTCGTGCTGCTGCAGGGGCTGATCCTGATGAGCCTGCTGGTCGCGCAGTTCTTCGCCCACTACCGCATCGACATGAAGAAGGAGCCGCGCTGATGGACATCGCCTTCCTCGGCAGCTGGCTCGGCAGCGTACCGACCGCCGCCATCCCGCTGCTTGTCGCCAGCGTCGGCCTGATCCTTTCCGAACGCGCCGGGGTGGTCAGCCTTGGCGTCGAGGGTTACCTGGCGATGGGCGCGATGGCCGCCGCCGCGGTGACCCTGGAGAGCGGCAGCCTGGTTCTCGGCATCGCCGCCGGGGTAGCCGCCGGCGCCCTGCTCGCACTGGGCTTCGGCATCGCCGTGGTGCTGCTGCGCGCCGAGCAGATTCTCGCCGGCCTGGCGACCATGGCCATCGGCCTCGGCGCCGCCGGACTGCTCGGCCGCGACTACGTGCATCGCACCTTCGAAGGCGTGGCCAACGTCGACCTGGGCAGCCTCGCCCAGGTGCCGCTGCTCGGCCAGCTGCTGTTCGCCCAGGACTCGCTGGCCTACCTGGCCATACTGCTCACCCTCGGCTGCTGGTGGCTGATCGCCCGCAGCCACTTCGGCCTGCGCCTGCGCGCGGTCGGCGAGGACCCGGCGACCGCCGATGTCGCCGGCGTCAACGTGCAGCTGCACCAGTTGTTCGCGGTGACCTGCTGCGGCGCCCTCGGTGGCCTCGGCGGCGCCTACCTGTCTGCCGTAGCGAGCAACGTCTGGGTGGAGAACATGGTCGCCGGGCGTGGCTGGATCGCCCTGGCGCTGGTCATCTTCGCCCGCTGGGACCCGCTGCGGGCGATCCTCGGTGCCTTTCTCTTCGGCGCGGTGGAGGCGCTGCTGCCACGCCTGCAGGCCAGCGGCTTCGACGCACCGGTGTACCTGATGGGCATGCTGCCCTACGCGCTGACCATCGTCGTGCTGGTGGCCGCCAGTTGCTCGCGGGCGCGGCGCAACGCCGAACCGGCGGCGCTCGGGCAGTCCTACATCCGCCAGGACCGCCGTTGATGAGCCTGACCGTCGCCGACGCACTCGCCCTCCCCGGGCTGGAAAGCATGCACCTGCGCGCCGGCGCGGCAGGCCTCGACAATCCGGTGCGCTGGCCCTACGTGGCGGAGAACGAAGGCATCGCCGACTGGGTGATGGGCGGCGAGCTGATCTTCGTCACCGGCATCAACCATCCCCGCGACGAGGCCAACCTGCTGCAACTGGTGCGCGAAGCGCAGCAGCGGGTGGTCGCCGGAATGGTCATCCTCACCGGCGAGGAATTCATCCAGCAGATTCCCGAAGCGGTGATCGCCGAAGCCGAGCGCCTCGGCGTGCCGCTGCTCGAGCAGCCCTACCAGTTGAAGATGGTGGTGGTGACCCAGGCCATCGGCACCGCGCTGGTCCAGGAGCAACTGCTCGGGCGCTCGCGCCAGCACGTCCTGGAGCAGTTGCTGGAAGGCGACTACCAATCCCTCGACGTTCTCACCCAGCGCGCCCAGACCCTGCACCTGCCGCTGGCCGTGCCGCGCCAGGTGGCGCTGTTCAAGCTGGAAAACAGCGAGCGACTGTTCGCCGGGGACGACTTGCAGGACGCCGAGCGCAGCCTTCAGGCCAGCCGCCAGCGCCTGCAACGACGTCTTGAACAGGCCCTGAACGACCTCGGCGAGCCACTTGCCCTGGTCTGCCAGGGTGAGCACTGGATCGCCCTGCTGCCCGCCGCCGACGCCCAGCGCGAGCAGCTCAACCGGCAACTGATGACCGGCCTGCTCGACGAACTCAATCAAACCCTGGCGCCGCTGCGGCTGTTTCTCGGCCTCAGCGCCGGCGGCCATGGCCCGTCCGGCTACGCGCTTGCCCTCGGCGAAGCGCGCCAGGCGCTGGTCGCCGCGCAATCCTTCCCGGAGCGCCTGGGGTTATGCTGCTTCAACGAACTCGGCGTGCTCGAACTGCTCGGCGCGATTCGCGACCGCAAGCTGCTCGACCGCTTCGTCGATACCACCCTTGGCGCGTTGATCGGCGACGACTCGCGCTATGAACCGGTGCTGATGCCGACGCTGGAGGCCTGGTTCCACGAGAACGGCAACCTGGCTCTGGCCGCGCAGCGTCTGGCCGTGCACCGCAACACCCTGAGCTACCGGATGCAGCGTATCGAAGCACTCACCGGCCGCTCGTTCGACGACCCGCACCAGCGCCTGAACACCGCCGTCGCTCTGATGATCTGGCGGCTATCGTCTCCCCGAAATCCACGGAGTCCTGCATGAATATCGTCAACGCCCGCCTGCGCGGAAAAGACGGCCTGTACCGCATCGAGCTGAGCGGCGAACGCATCGCCGCGATCCAGGCCCAGGTCGGCAGCAGCGTCGCCAACCCCGGCGACCTCGACGCCGCCGGCAACCTGGTCACGGCGCCCTTCATCGAGCCGCACATCCACCTGGACGCCACCCTCACCGCCGGCGAGCCGGCCTGGAACATGAGCGGCACGCTGTTCGAAGGCATCGAGCGCTGGGCCGAGCGCAAGGCGCTGGTGACCCACGAGGACAGCAAGACGCGGGCGAAGAAGACCATCGACATGCTCGTCGACCACGGCATCCAGCACGTGCGCACCCACGTCGACGTCACCGACCCGACCCTGGCCGCGCTCAAGGCGATGGTCGAGGTGCGCGAGGAAACCCGCCACCTGATCGACCTGCAGATCGTCGCCTTCCCGCAGGAAGGCATCGAGTCCTACGCCAACGGCCGCGCGTTGATGGAAGAGTCGCTGGTGATCGGCGCCGACGTGGTCGGCGGCATCCCGCACTTCGAGAACACCCGCGACCAGGGTGTCAGCTCGATCAAGTTCCTCATGGACCTGGCCGAGCGCAACGGCTGCCTGGTGGACGTGCACTGCGACGAAACCGACGATCCGCAGTCGCGCTTCCTCGAGGTACTGGCCGAGGAAGCCCGCGTGCGCGGCATGGGCGAACGCGTCACCGCCAGCCACACCACGGCAATGGGTTCCTACGACAACGCCTACTGCTCCAAGCTGTTCCGCCTGCTGAAGATGTCCGGGATCAACTTCATCTCCTGCCCGACCGAGAGCATTCATCTGCAAGGCCGTTTCGACATTTATCCAAAGCGCCGCGGCCTGACGCGGGTGGCGGAAATCGACCGCGCCGGGATGAACGTCTGCTTCGCCCAGGACTCCATCGTCGACCCGTGGTATCCCCTGGGCAATGGCAACATCATGCGCATCCTCGAAGCCGGCCTGCACATCTGCCACATGCTCGGTTACGACGACCTGCAGCGCGGCCTCGACCTGATCACCGACAACAGTGCGCGCACCCTGAACCTGGGCGAGCGCTACGGCCTGGATGCCGGCCGCCCGGCCAACCTGTTGATTCTTTCCGCACCCAGCGACTACGAAATGCTCCGCAGCCAGGGCCACGCGCTGGTCTCGATCCGTCACGGCAAGGTGCTGATGCAACGCACCCCGGCGAAAATCGAGCGCATGGCGGGCTGAGGGAACACGGGGAGGCACGACTCAGGGACCGATCACGGGTCGGTTCGCTGACAAGGCGGGAATGCGTGGGCGGAATGCACGTCGAGCCACTCGATCGGGCCGAACGGAAAACGGCGGAAGGCGGAAGGCGGAAGGCGGAAGGCGGTAAGGATGACGGGCTCGGCGCTCGCAAAATCGACAACGGCTATGCCCAAACCACTTTTCTGCAGGCAAAAAAACGGGCGACCGAAGTCGCCCCAAGTGCCTTGCGTGCTCTTTAAAGAAGGATCAGTTTGCTTTTTGCTTCTTCGAATCCTTCCAGATGAAAAGTCCGAAACTGGTGCAGAAAACGACACAGAGTCCGACGATAAGCAGACCTGCGATTACCACTTCATCTAGAAACATGGATGGCCTCCTGCGATGGGGCGTTATGCTTGGATGGGTCCAAGATAGTCACCCTCGACGTGGGCAAAATTGATTTGAATCAAGTGCGGGGAAAGCCAATCCGACAGCTTCCTGGGGGAATGACCTGAGTCAAGCATTGGCGGATTGATGGGCGACCGATGGCCGCGGATGGCGGGGGTTCTAGCGTTTTTTCGGTTTGTTCTTCGGCTTCTTC
Source organism: Pseudomonas sp. UBA3153 (assembly GCF_002364635.1). Taxonomy (NCBI): domain Bacteria; kingdom Pseudomonadati; phylum Pseudomonadota; class Gammaproteobacteria; order Pseudomonadales; family Pseudomonadaceae; genus Pseudomonas; species Pseudomonas sp. UBA3153. The sequence goes on along the minus strand of NZ_DEYR01000077.1, from coordinate 37,579 downwards.
TTTTTCGCCAGGGGCATCGCCTGCTCGAAGGCCTGACGCATTTCATCCAGGCGCTTGTCGCGCAGATCGTGGATGCGTTTGTCTCGCTCGGCGGCGAAGTCGATCAATTTGTCGTCGCTCATGTTGACCTTCCCCATAGTGCCTATGCCGCCGACGCCTTTTCGGTGCAATTTTCCTGCATTTTTATCGAGCTGTCTGCAATTGACCGCTCAATCGGCCTTACGGGATGCGTGGCGTTACCTCAGCCATGGACATCGGTCGGAGACCACTCGAGATGATCTCCTTTCCGGTCCCCATACGCGGAACGGTATCCGGCGAAGTGCCGGGGCCGGCGCCCAGGCACTTCGCCGGTTCTAGAAGCCGATCGTGGCCGAAAGGATGTAGGTACGCGGTGTGGCGAGCGTCAAACCTGGCTCGCTATCGTCCGAAGCGCCGGCGGAGATCCAGTCCCGCTCGTTCAGCAGGTTTTCGACAGTGCCGCGCAGGGTAATGGTCTTTCCATCGACCTTGAAGGCGTAGCGGGCGCCAACGTCATAGCGCGTCCAAGAGTCGATTTCCTTGGTGTTGGCCTGATCCAGATACTGGGAACTGCTGTAGATGCCACGGGCGGTGAGGGTTAGCCCCTGCAGCGCTGGCACGTCCCACTCGGCACCTAGGTTGGCGTTGTACTTGGGCGTGGCCGGGGCGCGGTTACCATCGTTGGCGCCACCGTTGTTGGTATCTTCCAGGTTGCTGTCGATGTACATCACACCGCCGAGCAGGCGGACGCCACCGACGGGCTCGCCGAACAGGCTCAACTCGATACCGTCGTTCACCCGCTTGCCGCTCGGGCCGAAGGTACCCTTTACACCAGAAGCGGGCGCATCACCTGTCTCATAGGCAGGCTGCTTGATGCGAAATGCTGCAGCGGTAATGGCGAACTTACCCATGTCGTATTTGGCACCGGCCTCAAGCTGGCGGCTGATGAAAGGGGGGAATATGTCGTCTTCGTTGCTGGCGGTCGAGGGAGCTATCTTGCCCTGGCTCAGCCCTTCCATGTAGTTGGCGTAAAGCGACAACTGATCGATAGCCTTGAACAGCACGCCAACCGACGGCGAGAGTTTTTCCTCGTCGTAGGAGGTTTCGCCCTTGATGCCATTCTCCCAGTCGTCGACCTTCACCCGCTGCCAGCGCGCGCCGAGCGTCAGGAGCATCCGATCCTCGAAGAAGCCCAGGGTGTCGGACAGGGCGACGCCGCTGAAGCGGTTCTCGGTGTAGACCTTCGCGTCGTTCCGGGTCCGCACGGTCGGCTCGGGCGTAGTGACCGGGTCGTAAAGATTGCCCGGGCGGTTGGCGTAACGCCCGCCACCGTTCTCGAAGTCCATCGAGAAATAGTCGGCAGCCAGATTCACCTCATGGCTCACGGCGCCGGTCCGGAACCATTTGCGCACACCGGCGTTGACCGTGCGTACGTCTTCGTCGCGGGTGAAGTCGCGCGGCTGGATGCTGAAGTCGCCTGCGGCATTGGTGATCGATACGTTGTGGCGCAGGAAGTCGTGGTTGCTCTTACGTGCCCCGACCGCGCCGTAAACCATCAGCGAGTCGTCGATGTCGTACTGACCCCGTATCGCACCGAAGGTGTCGCGGGTCCGGGCTTTGGTCCAGGCCTGGGCATAGTTGTGGCGAACATCATCCGCCCTGGGCACGGGCGCATCGGCGCCTACCAGCACGCGCTCCTGGGGCGCATCGGTGTCGCGCTCGGTATGGCCTACATCCATCGACAGGCGCAGGCGCTCGTCGCGGAAGTCCAGGCCGAGCACGGCCATCTCGCGGTCGACCTTCTGGTGATCCCACTCGGTATCGCCGGACTGCTTGACGCCGTTGAAGCGGATGCCGAAGCGGTTGTCATCGCCAAAGCGGCGGCCTACGTCCAGCGCGCCGCCCACCTGGCTGTCGGAGACATAGGTGCCGGTAAATTCGGTGATGGGCTTGTCGGTGGCGCGCTTGGGAACGATGTTGATGCCGCCGCCGACGCTACCGCGCGGCGATATGCCGTTGATCAGTTGAGTCGGGCCGCGAATGATGTCGACCCGGTCGGCCATCTCCATGTCGATGGAGTACGTCGGCATGATGCCGTAGAGGCCGCCGTAGGACACATCGCTGTTGAACAGGCTGAAGCCACGGATGGTGAATTGTTCGAAACGACCGCCCGCCGGATTGGTGGAGCGTACCGCCGGATCGCTGGCGGTCAGATCGGCCAGGGTGCGTGCCTGCTGATTCTTGACCGCCTCCGAGGTGTAAGTGGTCATGCTGAACGGCGTATCCATGAAGTCGCGCGAACCCAGCAAACCCTGCGAGCCGAGCCGGGCGACCTGGCCGCCGGCATAGGCCTGGCCGTCCGCCGAGCCGCTGGCAGCGATGATCGAGGCGGGCGCCAGTTGCAGGGCTCCGCCTTCCGCGACCGGCGCGAGGGTGTAGGCCTGCTCGCCGACGGGCACCAGTCGCAGGCCGGTGCCCAGCAGCAAGTGGGCGAAGCCCTCCTCGACGCCATACTGCCCGGAAAGACCGGCCGTGGTACGTCCACTGACCAGCGCCGGGTCGACCGACAGGCTGACACCTGCCTGCCCGGCAAAACGCGTCAGTGCGGAACCCAGGCTACCGGAAGGGACCTCGTAACTACGCAGCGGCGGCGTGTCTGCCCAACTGCTCGGGATGGATGGCGGGAGGGAACTCAGGGCCAGCAACAAGGCGAGATGCGACAGCGGGCTTTTACGAAAAGGCGGTGCAGCGGACATGGCAAGTCTCTCGTACTTTATTCACTTACCGGGAATGACCGGCGAGCTGAAAAAAAGGGACGGGCTTTACGCACTGTTCTTCTGCGTGAAGGCTTTGCGAGACCGCAGCGTGACCCAGTAACGGCTACGCATCTGCACCTCGACCGGCAGGCTGGCCGCCAGCAACGAAAGGATCTGGTCGGTGTCGTCGAGACGGAATGTGCCGGTGACACGAAGGCTTTCGAGCTCCGGCTCCCAGCGCAACAGGCCGGCGCGATAACGGCTCAGTTCGCGCAGGAAGTCACCCAGGTCCTGGTCCTGCGCCGTCAGTACGCCCTCGCGCCAACCGGGCGCGGAAACGTCGAAGACGCCGACCGGCCCTGCCCCGTTCAACGCCAGTCGGACCTGCTGACCTGCATGCAAATCCATCGACACGCCCCGCAACGGCTGCAACTGAACCGAGCCGCTGAGCACTGACACCTGGCAGTCGTTGGAATTGAGCCGTACACAGACCGCGCTCCGACCCACGAGGATGCGCCCATATGGCGCCTCGATAGCCAGTGCCGCGTTACCCGGCACGCTCAGCGCAATTTCGCCACGCAGCAGCGTCACGACGCCATTGCCCGGGTCCAGGTTCACGGCACTGTCGGTGTTGAGTTGCAACAGGCTACCTGCGGCCAGCGGTAACTTACGGCGCTCGCCCGTGGAGGTGTGGAGGTCGGAGCGCCAGACATCCAGCGGCAATTGCCGGCTCAGCAACCAGGCTGCAGGAACCACCGCGGCAATGCCCAAGGCTCGCTTGAGCAGCGCGCGACGGCCCTGATCCGGTCGGTCCAGAGTGGACATCGCCAGCCCCGACGGCAGGCCGCAGAAGCGCTCGCGCAGTTGGCGGGCCTTCTGCCAGGCGCGCTCGTGGGTAGTGGAACTCTCGCGCCAGCGCTGCAACTCCGGGTGATCGTCCTCGCGGCTGCCCGCCGACTCCAGCAGCGCCAACCACTGAGCCGCCTGGCGTATTACCTCGCGATCCTCGTTCGAGGGCACTCGGCGCGTCACCATTCCACCAGCAGGCAATGCTCGTAGGCCTGGGCCATGTAGCGTTTGACGGTGCGCTCCGAAACCTCCAGGCGTTCGGCAATATCGCGGTAGCCAAGGCCGTCGAGCTGACTCAATAGAAAGGCGCGGCGCACCTGGGCCTGCAGCCCGTCGAAGCAGCTCATCGAGCGCGTGCAACGTTTCCAGCAGCAGCCAGCGTTGTTCCGCAGACGGCGCGCTGTCTTCAGGCATTTGCGCCAGGGCTTCGAGATAGGCGTGTTCCAGGCTGCGTCGCGCGTAGAAGTTGCTCAGCAGGCGCTTGCCCACGGTTAGCAGATAAGCCCTGGGCTCGCGCATGTCGGCGATTTTCTGGGAGCTGGCGAGCACCCGCAGAAAGGTATCCTGGCTGAGGTCCGCCGCATCCCACGCGTTGCCCATTCGCCGGCGCAGCCAGCTTTCCAGCCAGCCATGGTGGTCGCGGTACAAGGCATCAAGGGACCGCTCCGTCGACGTCACTGCTTCAGTCATCTCAAGGAACCCGGGCGACGGATATCAAATGAGACTGATTCTAATTAGTGAATCGGACGAAAACCAAGCGCTTTTCGAAAGGTGCCGCACACCCGTTGCGAACCGCCCCGCCCGGCGAAACCCATCGAATGGCCTCGCGGGTCGCTCCCACTCATGCCGGCTCCGCAGAAAACGTCTGCGCCGTACTGCGCATCCAGGCTAACGATGCTGGGTTTGCAAGTAACGGAAGGTGAGGTTGAGGCGGGGCGCGCAGGCCTTGCGCGTCTTCGCCACCTGGTGCTGCCAATGATGCTGCGTCGTACCGCCCATCACCAGTAGCGAACCGTGGCCGAGGGTCAGCGAATGTTCGATGCGGCTCTGCCCCTTGCGGCGCAGGTCGAAGCGTCTCGCGCCGCCCAGGTTCAGCGAGGCGATCACGGGATTGCGCCCCAGGTAGCTCTCGTCATCGGCGTGCCAGCCCATGGAGTCCTGGCCATCGCGGTAGTGGTTGATCAGCACGCCATTGAACGCCTGCCCCGCGGCGTCTTCGACGCGCCGGCGAATCTGCGCGAGCAACGGTGTCCAGCTCGACGCGCGATGGGTCAGCCCGGAATAGCTGAGGTGAATGCCGGGATCGGCATACCAGGCGACCAGGCGCGGAACCGGCAGGCGCCGGCCATGCACCTGCACGATCGGTTGTTCCCAGGGCGTATCGCACATCAGCGCCTGCAGCCAGGCATCGGCGGTTTCGGCGTCCAGCCAGTCCGGCTGGTAGCGCAGATCGGCGTCGGCCAGTTGCAGCGGGATGTCGGCGAACAGGTCCACGTCACTCAGACCTCGACATCCACCCACAGCCCCTGGCGCGGCAGGGCTTCCACCGCCTCGGCATCGGCTTCGTCGACATTGCCCTCCGCCAGCTCGGCGGCGCTGTAGGCACGGCGGCGCTGACGCCGACGCTGCTCCTCGCGCAGCAGCTCTTCGGTCTCCTGCGGGTGGCGCCTGTCCAGCGCCACCGCATCCTCGGCAGAGGTCTGCTGCACCGGCGCGACGGCGGGAACCACGGGACGTTGCACGACCGGGTCCGGCTGGGTGGCGACCGGCAACATGGTTGGGGTTATCGGCGATAGCATCTTCAATCCCTCCTTGCGATGTCTGTCGGCGCGCGGCCGGCTACCTTTAGCCAGGCGGCTGTCCTTTCGTCGTTGCAACGCGTTTGCAGCACCTTGGACTGTGCCTGAATCGGCAAGTGCCGTCGCCCTGCGCCGGTCCTTCCGTTAAGATAACCGGCTTTTTCGAAGCGATTTCTCAGACGGAGAGCGGCATGGCGCAGCAGTATCAACCGGGGCAACGCTGGATCAGCGACAGCGAAGCAGAGCTGGGACTCGGCACGGTCATCTCCCAGGACGGTCGCCTGCTCACCGTGGTCTACCCGGGCACCGGCGACACCCGCCAGTATGCCCTGCGCAGCGCGCCGCTCACGCGCGTGCGCTTCGCCCCCGGCGACGAGATCACCCACTTCGAAGGCTGGAAGCTGACCGTGCGCGAAGTCGAGACCGTCGATGGCCTGCTGGTCTATCACGGGCTCGACGAGCAGAACCAGGCGCAGACGCTGCCGGAAACCCAGCTGTCCAACTTCATCCAGTTCCGCCTGGCCAGCGACCGCCTGTTCGCCGGGCAGATCGACCCGCTGAACTGGTTCGCCCTGCGTTACCACACCCTCGAACACCAGAGCCGCGTGCTGCAATCCTCGCTGTGGGGCCTGGGCGGCGCGCGTGCGCAACCCATCGCTCACCAGTTGCACATCGCCCGTGAAGTCGCCGACCGCATCGCCCCGCGCGTCCTGCTGGCCGACGAAGTGGGCCTGGGCAAGACCATCGAGGCCGGCCTGGTGATCCATCGCCAGTTGCTTAGCGGGCGCGCCAATCGCGTGCTGATCCTGGTTCCGGAAAACCTCCAGCACCAGTGGCTGGTGGAAATGCGCCGGCGCTTCAACCTGCAGGTGGCGCTGTTCGACGGCGAACGTTTCGCCGAGAGCGATGCCAGCAATCCGTTCGAGGACACCCAGCTCGCCCTGGTTTCCCTGGAATGGCTGGTGCGCAGCGAGAAGGCCCAGGACGCCGCGTTCGCCGCCGGCTGGGACCTGATGGTGGTCGACGAGGCGCACCATCTGGTCTGGCATCCGGAGAAGGCCAGCCCCGAGTACGCGCTGGTCGAACAGCTGGCCGAAGTGATTCCCGGCGTGCTGCTGCTCACCGCGACACCGGAGCAGCTTGGCCAGGACAGCCATTTCGCGCGCCTGCGCCTGCTCGACCCGAACCGTTTCCACGACCTGGAAGCGTTCCGCGCCGAGAGCGCCAACTACCGGCCGATCGCCGAGGCGGTGCAGGAGCTGCTGGAGAACGGCCGTCTTTCGCCGGCCGCGCAGGCCACCATCGGCGGCTTCCTCGGCGCCGAGGGTGAAGCACTGATCGCCGCCATCAGCGACGGCGACATCGACGCCAGCGGCCGCCTGGTCCGCGAACTGCTCGACCGCCACGGCACCGGCCGCGTACTGTTCCGCAACACCCGCGCCGCGGTCCAGGGCTTTCCCGAGCGCCAGCTGCACCCGTATCCGCTGCCCAATCCGGACCTGTACATGGAGCTGCCGCTCGGCGAACAGGCCGAGCTGTATCCGGAACTCAGCTACCAGGCGCAGCCGGACGCCGGCGAAGAGCGCTGGTGGCGCTTCGACCCGCGCGTCGAGTGGCTGATCGACACGCTGAAGATGCTGAAGAAGTTCAAGGTGCTGGTGATCTGCGCCCACGCCGAAACGGCGCTCGACCTGGAGGACGCCCTGCGCGTGCGCTCCGGCATTCCGGCCACGGTGTTCCACGAAGGCATGAACATCCTCGAACGCGACCGCGCCGCCGCCTATTTCGCCGACGAGGAATTCGGCGCGCATGTGCTGATCTGCTCGGAAATCGGCAGCGAGGGCCGCAACTTCCAGTTCAGCCATCACCTGGTGCTGTTCGACCTGCCGGCGCACCCGGACCTGCTCGAGCAGCGCATCGGCCGCCTCGACCGGATCGGCCAGAAGCACGTCATCCAGCTGCACGTGCCCTATCTGGAAAACAGCGCCCAGGAGCGCCTGTTCCAGTGGTACCACCAGGCGCTGAACGCCTTCCTCGCCACCTGTCCTACCGGCAATGCCCTGCAGCACCAGTTCGGCCCGCGCCTGCTGCCGCTGCTCGAAGGCGGCGACGATGGCGAATGGCAGGCGCTGGTGGACGACGCGCGCGCCGAGCGCGAGCGCCTCGAAGGCGAACTGCATTCCGGCCGCGACCGCCTGCTGGAACTGAACTCCGGCGGTGCCGGCGAAGGTGTCGCGCTGGTCGAGGCGATCGAGGAGCAGGACGACCAGTACAGCCTGCCGATCTACATGGAAGAGCTGTTCGACGCATTCGGCATCGACAGCGAGGACCACTCCGAGAACGCCCTCGTGCTGCGCCCCAGCGAGAAGATGCTGGACGCCAGCTTCCCGCTCGGCGACGACGAGGCGGTCACCGTGACCTACGACCGCAACCAGGCGCTGGCCCGCGAGGACATGCAGTTCCTCACCTGGGAACACCCCATGGTGCAGGGCGGCATGGACCTGGTGCTGGCCGGTTCGATGGGCAACACCGCGGTGGCGCTGATCAAGAACAAGGCGCTGAAACCCGGCACCGTGCTGCTCGAGCTGCTGTTCGTCAGCGAAGTGGTGGCGCCCCGTGCGCTGCAGCTCGGGCGCTTCCTGCCGCCGGTGGCGCTGCGCTGCCTGCTCGACGGCAATGGCAATGACCTGGCCTCCAAGGTCGCCTTCGAGACCCTCAACGATCAGCTCGAAAGCGTGCCACGGGCCAGCGCCAACAAGTTCATCCAGGCCCAGCGCGACGTGCTCGGCCCGCAGATCAACGCCGCCGAGGCGAAGGTCAGCCCGCGCCACGTCGAACGCGTCGAACAGGCCAAGCACCGCCTGATGGCCGAACTGGACGAGGAGCTGGCGCGCATGGTGGCGCTGCAGGCGGTCAACCCGAGCGTGCGCGACAGCGAGATCGATGCGCTGCGCCACCAGCGCGAGGAAGGCCTGGCCTGCCTCGACAAGGCCGCGCTGCGCCTGGAGGCGATCCGCGTGCTGGTCGCCGGCTGAGGCGCCAGCCCCCGGAAACGAAAAAGGCCCGCAGATGCGGGCCTTTTTTTCGTCGTGCCGATCAGGCCGCCGGGGCGGCGGCCACCAGCCCAGCCTGCATCGCACGCGAGTCGCGGGCGAAGCTGCGCATCGCCTGGAGCAGGCAGAGCATGGTGACGAACAGCGCCGAGGGGATCAGGTACATGGCGTTGTGCAGACCGACCGCTTTGAACGCCTCGCTCATCTGGCTGGCGCCGGCGGCGTGCATCGCGGCCTGGGCGAAGTAGTCGGAGAGGACGCCGACGACCAATGGGCCGAGGCCGCCGCCGAGCAGGTACAGGCCGGCGAAGAACAGCGCCATCGCGGTAGCGCGCAGGCGCGGCTCGATGACGTCCTGGATCGCCGTGTAGACGCAGGTGTAGAAGTTGTAGGAGAACAGCCAGCCGATGCTGTAGACGGTGATGAACAGGCCGATCTCTATACGCCCGGAGAACAGCGCGAAACCGGTGGCCACCGCCGCCACCAGCATGCTCACCGCGGCGAACATCAAGCGCCCGCGCTCGGATTTCTGGTGGAACCGGTCCGCCACCCAGCCACCCAGCGTCAGGCCGATCAGGCCAGTCACGCCGACGATCACCCCGGTCGCCACTGCCGCCTGCTGCAACGGCAGCAGGAAGTAGCGCATCAGCATCGGCACCATGAACGAGTTGCAGGCGTAGGTGGCGAAGTTGAACGCCAGGCCGGCCAGCGTCAGCCACCAGAAGGTGCGGATCACCAGCACCTTGCGCAGCGGTTTCTCCACCGGCGCGGCATCCACCTTGACCGTCTCCGCCGCGCCGCGTGCCGGCTCCTTGATCAGGAACATGAACGCCGCCAGCAGCAGGCCAGGCACGGCGGCGATGAAGAACGGCGCGCGCCAGCTGTCGAACGCCTCGACCATTGCACCAATGGTGAAGAACGCCAGCAGCAGCCCCAGCGGCAGGCCGAGCATGAAGATGCCCATGGCGCGGGCACGCCTGTGCGCGGGGAACAGGTCGCCGATCAGCGAGTTGGCGGCCGGCGCGTAGCTGGCCTCGCCGATGCCGATGCCCATGCGGATCAGCAGGAAGCTCCAGAAATTCCAGGCCAGGCCGTTGATCGCGGTAAGACCGCTCCAGGCCGCCAGGCCCCAGCCCATGATCTTGCGCCGCGCGCCGGTGTCGGCCATGCGCCCCAGCGGCACGCCGGCGATGGCATAGACGAGGGTGAAGGCGGTGCCGATCAGGCCCAGCTGGAGGTCACTGAGGCCCCACTCGTGGCGGATCGGCTCGATGATGATCGCCGGGATGGTGCGATCGAAGAAGTTGAACAGGTTGGCGAGGAACAGCAGGAACAGGATGCGCCAGGCATTCGCCGCTTGCGTGGAGGGCTGCATGGGTCGGTCTCTCTTGTTGTTATAACTTCCCTGGTCATACCGCGGCCCAGGCGCCTGACTGCAATCTAAGACGGCAGGCCCCGGGTGTCTGCGACCATTCGCGGGTGTTATGTCAGCAAATGCGACAGCCTTGCAGTTGCTGCGATATAACGACGATTCTCTGGCGTCGTTTATTTGAACAAAGAAACCGCCACACGCTCTAAGGGCAAGCGTCCCCGCCTGGAGTCCCGATCAACATGGAATCGCCCGGTCTTGCAGCCCTGTTCAACCTGCCCAGGGACGGAATGGTCGCGCTGCACTGCATGCACAACGGCTGGCTGGTGATGCTCGCCTTCATCGTCGCCACGGCAGCGGGATTCACCACCCTGGGCATCACCGAACGCATGGTGCATGCGCGGCGGCGGCGCGGGCGCCTGACCTGGGGCGTACTGGGCGCGCTGTGCATGGCCGGCGGCATCTGGTCGCTGCATTTTCTCTGCATGCTGGCCTTCCGCGCGCCGATTCCGATCCACTACACGCTGCCGGCGACCCTCGCTTCGCTGATCATCGCGCTGATCACCGCGGCGCTGACGATGTTCACCCTGAACAAACCGGCATTGCCGATGCGGCGTTACGTGGTGTCGGCGGTCTGCATCGGCCTGGGCATCTCCGCCATGCACTACAGCGGGATGCTGTCGATCGTCTCCCCGGCCAGCCAGCATTACGACCCGCGCCTCTTCGTCCTTTCGCTGATACTGGCCGTCGCCGCCAGCCTGGTGATCCTGTTGCTGGCCATGCACTTCCGCCGGCGCACCACGTCCCGCCAGCGCCTGCTCAAGCTCGGCGCCAGCGCGCTGGTGGCGCTGGCGATCCTTTCCATGCACTTCACCGGGATGCACGCGATGACGCTGGCGGTGCCGGAAGGCACGCCGCTCCAGTTGCAGCCGGCGAACGACACCCTGCAACTCGGCCTCAGCATCGGCCTGATCACACTGATGATCATCGTCATCAGCCTCGGTGCGGCCTGGACCAATCGCAAGCTGCAAAGCAAGGAGCGCGACCTGCGCCGGGTCAACGCGCTGCTGCGCAAGCTCGACCATGCCCAGGCGTCGCTGAAGAAGGCGGCGCACCACGACGCGCTGACCAACCTGCTCAACCGTCGCGGCTTCAACGCGCTGTTCGCCGAGAAGCTCGAGGAACACTCCGAACAACGCCGCGACATGGCGGTGATGTTCCTCGACATCGACCACTTCAAGCGGATCAACGACAGCCTCGGGCACGACGCCGGCGACGAGCTGCTGCAGGTGATCGCCCAGCGCATCCGCAGCGCGGTGCGCGAGGGCGACGCCATCGCCCGCTTCGGCGGCGACGAGTTCTGCATCCTCGCCAGCCTCGAGCAGCAGGACGACGCGCGCCTGCTGGCGCAACGGGTGATGCAGACCATGAAGGAGCCGATCGCCCTCGCCGGGCGCAGCATGGTGATGACCACCAGCATCGGCATCAGCCTGTTCCCGCAGGACGGCGACGCCTGCGACGAGCTGCTCAAGCACGCGGACATGGCGCTCTATCAATCCAAGGGCAGCGGGCGCAACCACTTCACCTTCTTCAGCGAACGGCTGCGCAGCAAGGCGTCGTTCGAGCTGGAACTGGAGGAGGACCTGCGCAAGGCGCTGGCGCGCGACGAGGGGCTGCAGCTGTTCTACCAGCCGATCATCGACCTGCGCAGCGGCCGCACCACCAAGCTCGAAGCCCTGGTGCGCTGGCAGCATCCGCAGCACGGCATGCTCTCGCCGGACCGCTTCATCGGCATCGCCGAGGCCAACGGTTTCATCACCGAACTGGATGGCTGGGTGCTGCGCCGCGCCTGCCACGACGTCGCCCGTTTGCAGGCGCGCGGTCATCCGCCGCTGATCGTCACGGTGAACTGCTCGGCGCTGAACCTCGCCCACGAACAGCTCCCCGACGAGGTCGACCAGGCCTTGCGCCAGTCCGGATTGCAGCCGCAGATGCTGGAACTGGAGGTGACCGAAAACGCGCTGATGAGCAACATCAACCGGGCGATCTCGCTGCTCCAGGAGATCCGCCAGCTCGGCGTGTCCCTGGCGATCGACGACTTCGGCACCGGCTATTCGTCGCTCGCCTACCTCAAGCGCCTGCCGATCAACACGGTGAAGATCGACCGCTCGTTCATCCAGGACCTGGCGGCGACCGAAGAGGACCGGCAGATCATCCAGGCGATCCTGGCGATGGCCCACGCGCTGCGCCTGCAGGTGGTCGCCGAGGGCGTCGAGACGCAGGAGCAGGTGAGCTTCCTGCGCGACCAGGGCTGCGATTTCATGCAGGGCTTCCTGTTCTGCCGGCCGCTGCCGATGGCGCAACTGGAGAGCTTCCTCGCCGAACGGCCGGAGTTGCCGCTGCCGTTATCCGGGCAGATCAGCCTGGTCTGAGCGCCAGCTCGGCAGCCAACCGAGGGAATCCACGGTTGCCCCGCCCGGCCGGTATTCCGCCGCCAGCCAGCCGCGGTAGCCGCTGCGACGCAGCGCCTGCAACGCCGAAGCGAAATCCAGCGTGCCGCTGCCGGGCTCATGGCGACCGGGGCAGTCGGCGAACTGTACATGGCCGATACGCTCGCCGAGCGCCTCGATCCCGGCGGCCGGGTCGAGGCCCTGGCGCGCCATGTGATAGAGATCGAACTGCGCGCGGAAGTTCTCGTGCGCCACTGCCTCGAGCAGCGTCTGCAGGTGCTCCGGGGTGTTGATCAGAAAGCCGGGCATGTCCAGCGGATTGATCGCTTCGGCGAGCACACCGATGCCCAGTTCGGCGAACGCCTCGGCGGTGCGGCGCAGGTTCGCCGTCAGCGTCTGCAACGCCAGCTCGCGGGGAACGCCCTCGGCCAGGCGCCCGGCCAGCACGTTCACCCAGCGCGGGCGCAGCACCCGGGCGTAATCCAGCGCCAGGCGCAGGGCCTCGTCGAACTCTGCCTGGCGCTGCGGCATGGCGGCCAGCCCCGGGCCGCCCTGCATCAGATCGCCTGCCGGCAGATTGAACAGCAGCAGCGGCAAGCCGACAGCGTCGAGGGCATCCTTGAAATCCTGGGCCGACACCTCGTAGGGAAACTGCACCTCGACGCCGTCGAAACCCGCCGCGGCGGCGGCCTCGATGCGCTCCAGCAGCGGCAATTCGGTGAACAGCAGGGACAGGTTCGCGGCGATCTTCATGCCTCCAACTCCCGGTAGTGCTCGATCAGGGTGGCCAGATCGCGACCCAGGTAACCGTGGCCGCCGTGCAGGCGCATCAGTTGCGCGCCGAGGCCGCTCATGGGCGTCGCCGAGCCCTGCTCGCGGGACAGTTTCACCGCCGTGTCGAGGTCCTTGAGCAAGGTGCGCACGTGCCAGCGGATCGGCTCGAAGCGCCGTTCGGCCATCTGCGGAGCGAGAATCTGCAGCGGTTTCGAGTCGGCGAAACCGCCGGCCAGCGCGGGCGCCAGCAGCGCGGCATCGACGCCCGAGCGCTCGGCCAGGGCCACCACCTCGGCGATCACCAGGGCGTTGCAGGCGACGATCATCTGGTTGCAGACCTTGGTCACCTGCCCGGCGCCGACGTCGCCCATATGGGTCAGGCGCTGGCCGAGGTGCGCCAGGATCGGCCGCAGCCGCTCGATGTCCGCCGCCTCGCCGCCGGCCATGATCGTCAGGCTGCCGGCCTCGGCGCCCAGGGTGCCGCCGGAAACCGGCGCATCGACCCAGCGCATGCCGGTGCGCGAGGCCAGTTCGGCGGCCATCTGCCGGGTCTCGGCCGGATCGAGGCTGGAAAAATCCACCAGCAGTTGGCCGGGCCGCGCGCCCTCGACGATACCGCCGGCGCCGAACACCACCTCGCGCACCGCCGCGGTATCGCTCAGGCAGAGCATCACGACGTCGCTACCGGCGCAGAGCGCAGCGGGGCCATCGACGACCATCGCGCCGGCCGCGGCCAGGGCTTCGGTCTTGTCCGGGCTGCGGTTCCATACCCGCAGCGGATAGCCGGCCGCCAGCAGGCGGCGACTCATGGGCTGGCCCATCAGGCCTGTGCCGGCGAAGGCGAGCTTCGGCAACGCGCTCATCCAAAGGTGCTCCTGCAAGCGTCGGACGTCAGCCCGGCCCGGGCTGGCGCCGCTCAAAGACCGTCCTGGCCGAGGTGATCGAGGTTCATCGGCTCGCCGGGCTTGAGATCGAGCAGCCGGCGGATGTCGGCGAACATCGCGTCGAAATCCTTGTGATCGACGAACACGCTGCCGAAATGCGGATGCCTGCCATGCTGCTCGGCGATCCGGCTGATCTTGGTGGCGAAATTGAAGGCGTCGTCGCGGTGAAGCTCGAAGGTCTCCTCGAAGGCCTTGCCGTCCACGTCGCCCTTCATGAGCATGTGCAGCATCTGCCCTTCCTGCGCGTCACTGCGTACCTCGTAGTGCACGTCGATGGAGAACTCCTGCCCGTCCGGCATACCCGGGAAGCTGAGGTGGTGAAGATGCAGATGGCCCGATTCGAACATGTGGTGCTCCCGTAAGGCATAAAGGATCGGACTGTCTGCCCGTGGATAGTTTCAGTGCCTGGCACCCTGCCCGAGGTCGCGTTCCTGAACCAGCACCCAGGGCGCCACCACCACCGCCCAGAGCGGCGGATCGCGGGCGACCAGGTCTTCGGCGAGGGCGTCCTCGATCTTGCCCAGCGCACCGCCTCGCATCCATGCACCGACCTTTTCGCCGTCGTCCTCGGCCACGGCCTGGGCGACTTCCACCAGGTCCAGCGCGGGCGCGACCCAGAGCAGCGCGCCACGGGCGAAAAAAGGCTGCAGCTCGGCCCAGCCGATTGCTGCGGTTTCGCCGAGAAGCTTGGCGTAGAGCGTTTCGTCGGAGCCGGTCATGGACTCACCTGTGGCTGTCGCGGAGACGAATGATAATGCCCAGAGCGCAGCGCGCCAAACCGTCGCGGCTGGGCGCGCGATGGGCTGCGCGGCCTGCGCAACGGCGTGCCCCGGCCGCGCCCCGCTCCCGATGTTCCGGTCAGATCTATGCAAACAGCATGCGAGACGAGGAATTTGCGGCGGAATTTTGTACACTTGTTGCGTTTAGGCGACACCCCTCCGTTCCGCTTGGCGCCTTGGCTTTCAAGCCGTCGATGCCCGCCTTACACTGTACCGGTACAGTTGTACGGGCATGACCCGGAGGGTCTACCGTTCGGTTCCACGGCCTGCCGCGCAGAGCCGACACAACCAAAACACCAGAGAGTGGAGCACCAATGAACAAGGCTACCAAGCAGCTTTCCAAACTGTTCGCCGCCATGGCCCTGGCCGGCGCTGCCAGCTATTCCGTTGCCGCCGACACCATCAAGATCGCCCTCGCCGGCCCCGTGACCGGCCCGGTCGCCCAGTACGGTGAAATGCAGTTCATCGGCGCCAAGATGGCGATCGAGCAGATCAACAAGGCCGGTGGCGTCAACGGCGAGCAACTCGAAGGCGTGGTCTACGACGACGCCTGCGACCCGAAACAAGCGGTCGCCGTGGCCAACAAGATCGTCAACGACGACGTGAAATTCGTCGTCGGCCACCTGTGCTCCAGCTCCACCCAGCCGGCTTCGGACATCTACGAAGACGAAGGCATCATGATGGTCACCCCGGCCGCCACCAGCCCGGAAATCACCGCGCGCGGCTACAAGCTGATCTTCCGCACCATCGGCCTGGACAGCTTGCAGGGCCCGACCGCAGGCGCCTTCATCGCCGACCACGTCAAGCCGAAAGTGGTTGCCGTGATCCACGACAAGCAGCAATACGGCGAAGGCATCGCCACCGCCGTCAAGCAGACCCTGGAAGCCAAAGGCGTCAAGGTCGCGATGTTCGAAGGCATCAACTCCGGCGACAAGGACTTCTCCTCGCTGATCGCCAAGCTGAAGCAGGCCAACGTCGACTTCGTCTACTACGGCGGCTACCACCCGGAACTCGGCCTGCTCCTGCGCCAGACCAGTGAAAAAGGCCTGAAGGTCAAGTTCATGGGTCCGGAAGGCGTGGGCAACAAGGAAATCTCGGCGATCGCCGGCCCGGCTTCCGAGGGCCTGCTGGTCACCCTGCCGAAATCCTTCGACCAGGATCCGAAGAACCAGGCGCTGGTCGAGGCCTTCAAGGCGAAGAACCAGGACCCGACCGGTCCGTTCGTGTTCCCGGCCTACGCCGCGGTCCAGGTGATCGCCGAAGGCATCAAGAAAGCCGGCAGCACCGACACCGACAAGGTCGCCGCAGCGCTGCGCGCCAACAGCTTCGACACCCCGACCGGCAGCCTCGGCTTCGACGACAAGGGCGACCTGAAGGACTTCAGCTTCGTGGTCTACGAATGGCACCAGGACGGTACCAAGACCGAAGCCAAGTAAGCGTCACGCTTGAAACCCAAAGCCCACTGCGTTCGCGCAGTGGGCTTTGTCTATCCGCATGTTCCGGACATCCACGCGTCACGAGCGCCGCAGTACGGGATGTTCCAGGAGTCAGGTAATGCCCGAGCTCTACCACTACCTTCAGCAGCTGGTTAACGGTCTCACCGTTGGCAGCACCTATGCCCTGATCGCCATCGGCTACACCATGGTCTACGGCATCATCGGCATGATCAACTTCGCCCACGGCGAGGTGTACATGATCGGTTCCTACGTGGCGTTCATGGCCATCGCCGGCCTCGCCATGTTCGGCATCCACAGCCTGCCCATCGTGATGATCGCGGCCTTCGCCGCCAGCGTCATCGTCACCAGTGCGTATGGCTACAGCATCGAACGGGTCGCCTACCGGCCGCTGCGCGGCAGCAACCGGCTGATCCCGCTGATCTCGGCGATCGGCATGTCGATCTTCCTGCAGAACGAGGTCCTGCTGACCCAGGACTCGAAGGACAAGGCGATCCCCAACCTGATCCCCGGCAATCTGGTGCTCGGCGACAACGGCGTGACGATCTCCTACATGCAGATCCTGATCTTCGTCGTCACCACCCTGACCATGCTCGGGTTGACGCTGTTCATCTCGCGTTCGCGCCTCGGCCGCGCCTGCCGCGCCTGCGCCGAAGACATCAAGATGGCCAACCTGCTGGGCATCAACACCAACAACATCATCGCCCTGACCTTCGTCATCGGCGCCGCCCTGGCGGCGGTCGCGGCGGTGCTGCTGGGCCTGCAATACGGCGTGATCAACCCGCACCTGGGCTTCCTCGCCGGGATCAAGGCGTTCACCGCCGCGGTGCTCGGCGGTATCGGCAGCATCCCCGGCGCCATGCTCGGCGGGCTGGTGCTGGGCGTCGCCGAAGCCTTCGGCGCCGACCTGTTCGGCGACCAGTACAAGGACGTCGTCGCCTTCAGCCTGCTGGTTCTCGTTCTGTTGTTCCGGCCGACCGGCATCCTGGGCCGCCCGGAGGTTGAAAAAGTATGACCGCACACAAACTCAAGACCGCGTTCTTCAGCGCCCTGCTGGTGATCGCCGTGGCCTACCCGGTGCTCGGCCTCAAGCTGACCACCGTGGGCATCGGCCTGCAGGTGCACGGCGCCAGCGCCACCACCCTGTGGATCATCGCCGGCTGCGCCGTGGCGATGTTCGTCTGGCAGCTGTTCCGCCATCACCTGGCCGCCGGCTGGGCCGCCAGCCCGAACCTGCCGAGCGTACCGGCCGGTGCCGGCAACTTCCTAACCCTGCCGTCGACGCAGCGCTGGATCATCCTGGCGCTGGTCATGCTCGCGCTGGTCTGGCCGTTCTTCGGCTCGCGCGGCGCGGTGGACATCGCCACGCTGATCCTGATCTACGTGATGCTCGGCCTCGGCCTGAACATCGTCGTCGGCCTCGCCGGCCTGCTCGACCTCGGCTACGTGGGCTTCTACGCCGTGGGCGCGTACAGCTATGCGCTGCTGTCGAGCTACTACGGCTTCGGCTTCTGGACCTGCCTGCCGATCGCCGGGGCGATGGCCGCGCTGTTCGGCTTCCTGCTCGGTTTCCCGGTGCTGCGCCTGCGCGGCGACTACCTGGCGATCGTCACCCTGGGCTTCGGCGAGATCATCCGCATCCTGCTGCGCAACCTGACCAGCATCACCGGTGGCCCCAACGGCATCAGCAACATCGAGAAGCCGACGCTGTTCGGCCTCTCCTTCGAGCGCAAGGCCGCCGAGGGCATGCAGACCTTCCACGAGTATTTCGGCCTGGCCTACAACTCGATCAACAAGGTGATCTTCCTCTACCTGATCGCCCTGCTGCTGGTGCTGCTGACCCTGTTCGTGATCAACCGCCTGCTGCGCATGCCCATCGGCCGCGCCTGGGAAGCGCTGCGCGAGGACGAGATCGCCTGCCGCGCGCTGGGCCTGAACCCCACCGCGATCAAGCTCTCGGCGTTCACCCTCGGCGCCTGCTTCGCCGGTTTCGCCGGCAGCTTCTTCGCCGCCCGCCAGGGCCTGGTGACGCCGGAATCCTTCACCTTCATCGAGTCGGCGATCATCCTCGCCATCGTCGTGCTCGGCGGCATGGGTTCGCAGCTGGGGGTGATCCTCGCCGCCATCGTGATGATCCTGCTGCCCGAGCTGATGCGTGAGTTCAGCGAGTACCGCATGCTGATGTTCGGCGCCCTGATGGTGCTGATGATGATCTGGCGTCCGCAGGGCCTGCTGCCCATGCAGCGTCCCCACCTGGAGTTGAAACGATGAGCCAGCCGATTCTTGAAGTGAGCGGGCTGTCCATGCGTTTCGGCGGCCTGCTGGCCGTCAACGGGGTGAACCTGCGCGTCGAGGAAAAACAGGTGGTCTCGATGATCGGCCCGAACGGCGCCGGCAAGACCACCGTGTTCAACTGCCTGACCGGTTTCTACAAGCCGACTTCCGGCAGCATCCGCCTCGCCGGCGAGCAGATCGAAGGTCTGCCGGGCCATCACATCGCGCGCAAGGGCGTGGTGCGGACGTTCCAGAACGTGCGCCTGTTCAAGGACATGACCGCGGTGGAAAACCTGCTGGTGGCGCAGCATCGCCACCTCAACACCAACTTCCTCGCCGGCCTGCTGAAGACGCCGGGCTACCGCCGCAGCGAGCGCGAGGCGATGGATTTCGCCGCGCACTGGCTGGAACGGGTCAACCTGACCGACGTCGCCAACCGCCCGGCGGGTACCCTCGCCTACGGCCAGCAGCGCCGCCTGGAGATCGCCCGCTGCATGATGACGCGCCCGCGCATCCTGATGCTCGACGAGCCGGCCGCCGGCCTCAACCCGCGGGAAACCGAAGACCTCAAGCAGCTGATCGGCGTGCTGCGCGACGAGCACAACGTCACCGTGCTGCTGATCGAGCACGACATGCACCTGGTGATGAGCATTTCCGACCACATCTTCGTGATCAACCAGGGCACGCCCCTGGCCGACGGCACGCCGGCGCAGGTCCGCGACAACCCGGACGTGATCAAAGCCTATCTGGGGGAGGCGTAATCCAATGCTGTATTTCGATAACGTGTCCACCTTCTACGGCAAGATCCAGGCGCTGCACGGCGTCAGCGTGGAAGTCCGCAAGGGCGAGATCGTCACCCTGATCGGGGCCAACGGCGCCGGCAAATCCACCCTGCTGATGACCCTCTGCGGCACGCCGCAGGCCACCAGCGGCAGCATTCGCTACGAAGGCGAGGAACTGGTCGGCCTGGAAACCCCGCAGATCATGCGCAAGAGCATCGCCGTGGTGCCGGAAGGCCGCCGCGTGTTCGCCCGCCTGACCGTAGAGGAAAACCTCGCCATGGGCGGTTTCTTCGGCAGCAAGGCGGACAACCAGCAGCAACTGGACAAGGTGCTGCACCTGTTCCCGCGGCTCAAGGAACGCCTGGCACAGCGCGCCGGCACCATGTCCGGCGGCGAGCAGCAGATGCTCGCCATCGGCCGTGCGCTGATGAGCAAGCCCAAGCTGCTGCTGCTCGACGAACCGTCGCTGGGCCTGGCGCCGATCATCATCCAGCAGATCTTCGACATCATCGAACAGCTGCGCGAAGACGGCGTGACCGTGTTCCTCGTCGAGCAGAACGCCAACCAGGCGCTCAAGCTCGCCGACCGCGGCTACGTGCTGGAGAACGGCCGGATCGTCATGCAGGGCAGCGGCCAGGAACTGCTGCACGACCCGAAGGTGCGCGACGCCTACCTCGGCGGCTAAGCCTGCCAGAACGAAAAACCGCCCTTCGGGGCGGTTTTTTTATGCGCGCTGTCAGGCGGCTCGCGTTTTCTACGCGTCGTTGCTGGCGTCGTCTTCGTCGGCGTCGCTGTCGTCGCCACCGAATGCCGCCAAGCACACCAGCCGGTGTTCGCCATCGGCGTCGGCGATGCGCCAGCTGTCGCTCGGCGCATCGAAGGTGGCGGCCCGTACCTGCACGGAAGAGAAGCGCCAGACGCGGCGGGTACGGCCGTCCATGCACTCGATGCTCAGCAGGCTGTCGGCGTCGCCGAAGACGCCCTGCGCCAGCGCCGCCTCGTCCAGCGCGAACTGCCAGGCGTGCAGGTCGTCGATCAGCAGCATGTCGGCGGTTTCCAGGGCGGTCAGCAGCGTCGGTGTTTCCGTAGTCATGGGGGTCATCGTCGGCAAAGGGAGCGCGCATGATAGCGCCTGCGCAGTGCCCACTGCCGCGCGGGCGCTCACCGCCGTGACCGGCTTGCGCCTACACTGGGTGTCCATTCCCCGACAGGAGCAGCTCCATGAAGATCATCCTCATCGGCGCCAGCGGCACCCTCGGCAAGGCGATCGATGCCGAACTCGCCCCGCGCCACGAGATCGTCCGGGTCGGCCGCAGCAACGGCGACCATCAGGTCGACATCACCAATACCGCCTCGATCCGTCGGTTGTTCGAGCAGGTCGGCCACTTCGATGCGCTGGTCAGCGCGGTGGGCAAGGTGCACTTCGGCGCGCTGGCCGAGATGGGCGAGGAACAGTTCGCCGTCGGCCTGCGCGACAAGCTGATGGGCCAGGTCAACCTGCTGCTGATCGGCCGCGAGTTCGCCAACGACGGCGCGTCCTTCACCTTCACCTCGGGCATCATCAGCGACGAGCCGATCCGTTTCGGCAGCTCGGCGAGCCTGGTCAACGCCGCGATCGAAGGTTTCGTCCGCGGCGCGGCGATCGAGCTGCCCCGCGGCCTGCGCGTCAACGCCGTGAGCCCGACGGTGGTCGAGGAGTCGATGGAGGTATACGCCAGCTATTTCCGCGGCTTCAAGCCGATCCCCGCGGCGGAAGCGGCGCTGGCCTACGCGAAGAGCGTCGAGGGCGCGCAGACCGGGCAGGTCTACAAGCCGCGCTGACGAACATCGGGGTCTTGGGAGTGTCACACCCAGACATGAGAATCCCCGATGGAACGGAGCGGCCCCCTGCGGGCCGTTTTCGCTGCTGGCGTGTTGCGGGCGACTGGTCGATCATGTTCTTCGCGCGCGAGGCGCCTCTGCATAGAGTCAGCCAATGACAGTCATCGCCTCAATCAATTAAAACTTTCCCGCCAACCTCGTTAGGATGGCGACATCAAATTTTCCAAACCCCCTGAAGGAGCTCCACTGATGTCTCTGATTAACACTCAAGTCCAGCCTTTCAAAGTCAACGCATTCCACAACGGCAAGTTCATCGAAGTCACCGAGGAATCCCTCAAAGGCAAGTGGTCGGTACTGATCTTCATGCCGGCTGCCTTCACCTTCAACTGCCCGACCGAGATCGAAGACGCCGCCAACAACTACGCCGAGTTCCAGAAGGCCGGTACCGAGGTGTACATCGTCACCACCGATACCCACTTCTCGCACAAGGTATGGCACGAAACTTCGCCGGCCGTTGGCAAGGCCCAGTTCCCGCTGATCGGTGACCCGACCCACCAACTGACCAACGCCTTCGGCGTGCACATTCCGGAAGAAGGCCTGGCCCTGCGCGGCACCTTCCTGATCAACCCGGAAGGCGTGATCAAGACCGTAGAAATCCACTCCAACGAGATCGCTCGTGACGTGTCGGAAACCCTGCGCAAACTGAAAGCCGCCCAGTACACCGCCGCTCACCCGGGAGAAGTCTGCCCGGCCAAGTGGAAAGAAGGCGAGAAGACCCTGGCTCCATCGCTGGACCTGGTCGGCAAGATCTAAAAATGGTTGCAGAGCTGCTGCGCTAGGCATTGCAGCGTTGAAATCAGGTGGGGCCGCCTAGGACGGGCTGCTCATTTACCGCTCGTAAAGTCGCCCGCGACTCCGACCGGCCCTCGCCTGATTTCGCCTCGCACTGCCGTCGCTCGCGACGCTCTTCAGTCCATTTTCCGCCGACTAGGCTCATAAAGTTTAGGAGGTGCCCGACGCCCGGGTGCGATCCGCCCGGGCGTTCTTTTCTCAAAATTCAGCAAAGGGAAACCGCCGCCATGTTGGACGACAATCTTAAAACCCAGTTGAAGGCCTACCTCGAAAAGGTCACCCAGCCGTTCGAGATCGTCGCGTCCCTCGATGACAGCGCGAAATCTCAGGAAACCCTCGGCCTGCTGCAGGACATCGTCAGCCTGACCGACAAGATCACCCTCAAGACCGATGGCGCGGACGCCCGCAAGCCGTCGTTCTCGCTCAACCGTCCCAACGGCAACATCAGCCTGCGTTTCGCCGGCCTGCCGATGGGCCACGAATTCACCTCGCTGGTACTCGCCCTGCTGCAGGTCGGCGGTCACCCGTCGAAGGCCACGGCCGAAACCCTCGAGCAGATCAAGGGCCTGGAAGGCGAATTCAACTTCGAGACCTACTTCTCGCTGTCCTGCCAGAACTGCCCGGACGTGGTCCAGGCGCTGAACCTGATGGCCGTGCTCAACCCGAACATCCGCCACGTCGCCATCGACGGCGCGCTGTTCCAGGACGAAGTCAACGATCGCCAGATCATGTCGGTGCCGAGCATCTACCTGAACGGCGAGCTGTTCGGCCAGGGCCGCATGGACGTCGAGCAGATCCTCGCCAAGATCGACACCGGCGCCTCGGCCCGCGATGCCGAGAAGCTCAACGCCAAGGAAGCCTTCGACGTGCTGGTCATCGGCGGCGGCCCGGCCGGCGCCGCGGCGGCGATCTACGCCGCGCGCAAGGGCATCCGCACCGGTGTCGCCGCCGAGCGCTTCGGCGGTCAGGTGCTGGACACCATGGCCATCGAGAACTTCATCTCCGTGCAGGAGACCGAAGGACCGAAGCTGGCACGCGCGCTGGAAGAGCACGTGCGCCAGTACGAGGTCGACATCATGAACCTGCAGCGCGCCAGCCAGCTGATTCCGGCCAGCGGTGAAGGTGCCCTGCACGAAGTGAAGTTCGAGAGCGGTGCCAGCCTCAAGGCGAAGACCGTGATCCTCTCCACCGGCGCCCGCTGGAGGGAAATGAACGTGCCCGGCGAGCAGGAATACCGTAACAAGGGCGTGGCCTACTGCCCGCACTGCGACGGTCCGCTGTTCAAGGGCAAGCGCGTGGCGGTGATCGGCGGCGGCAACTCCGGCGTCGAAGCGGCCATCGACCTGGCCGGCATCGTTTCCCAGGTCACCCTGCTGGAGTTCGACAGCAAGCTGCGCGCCGATGCGGTCCTGCAGAAGAAGCTCTACAGCCTGCCCAACGTCAGCGTGATCACCAGCGCGCTGACCAGCGAGGTCAAGGGCGACGGGCAGAAGGTCAACGGCCTGGTCTACAAGGATCGCAACTCCGACGAGTTCGTTTCCCTGGAACTGGAAGGCATCTTCGTGCAGATCGGCCTGCTGCCGAACTCCGACTGGCTGAAGGGCTCGGTGGAGCTGTCTCCCCGCGGCGAGATCATTGTCGATGCGCGCGGCGAAACCTCGCTGCCGGGCATCTTCGCCGCCGGCGACGTGACCACGGTGCCGTACAAGCAGATCGTCATCGCCGTCGGCGAAGGCGCGAAGGCCTCGCTGAGCGCCTTCGACCACCTGATCCGCAACAGCTGATCGGTCAGGCAAACGAAAAAGCCGGGTATCGCGAGATGCCCGGCTTTTTTCATGCCTGCGAAAGGGGCGTCACAGGCGCCGCGTCCACCCGCGCTAGCCGCGCTTGCCCGCCGCATTCAGCGCGGCGAGCACGCGCGCGTCGTAGCCGTACATGTCGGGGCGGAACTGCAGCTGGCCGTCGTCGCCTAACTGGGCGGTCCAGTAGGCCATCAGGATCGGCACCGGCTTGGGCAGGTCGGCGCGCAGCGTGCGGCCGGTTTCCCACAGCCGGGCGATGCGTTCGCGTTCCCTCGGCGTGACCTCGGCGAGCAACTGGTCGATCAGCTCGGAGACCCGCTCCACGCGCACGCAGCCCGAGCTGAAGGTCCGCGGCAGGTTATCGAACAGGCGCTGGCTCGGCGTGTCGTGCAGGTACACCGAGAACGGGTTGGGGAAGCGGATCGCCACGCGGCCGAGGGCATTGTGCGGGCCGGGCTCCTGGCGGATCAGGATGCGCCCCGGATGGGTCCAGTCGACGCCCCGCGGATCGACCGCGTTGCCGTCGTAATCGATCACCTGCATGTTGTTGCTGGCCAGGTAGCCGGCGGCGTCGCGCTGCAGTTCGGGCAGCTTGTCTTCGCGCAGGATGGTCGGCGGCACGGTCCAGGTCGGGTTCAGCGTCAGGTGGGTGATCTGCGAGCGCAGCAGCGGCGTCGGCCGGGACGGGCGCCCGACCTGGGTGCGCGCGCGCCAGACCAGCTTGTCGTCGCGGTAGAACGCCACTTCGCTGCCCACGTCCACCAGTACGCCGGTCGGGCTGAGCTGGTGGGCGAGCCAGCGCAGCCGCTCGAGGTTGACGCGGATCTGATCCATGCGCTCGCTGGCCGAGCGGTTCAGTTCGGTGAGGGTGGACGGGCCGATCACGCCGTCCTGCTTGAGCAGATGACGGCCCTGGAAGGCTTCCACGGCCGCGACCAGCTCCGGCGAGTAGACCGCGCCCTGGCCGGCTTCGGCGGGCGGCACTCCCTGGGCGAGGTCGCCGCGCAGCAGCAGGCGCTGCTCCAGCAACGGCACGCGCGCATCCACCGCGCCGGGCTTCAGCAGCGGTCCGGCGGGCACCGCGAGCCAGGAAGGCAGCGGCTGCCGGCGCAATTCGGCGTAACGCAGGCGCAGCTTCTGGTAGGCCTCGGTGGCCGGCCGCGCCTCGGCGAACGCCAGGGCGGGATCGGACAGGTGTTCCTCCGCCAGGTGCAGCAGCGGCCCGCGGTCGAGGGTCGGCTGGCTGCCCTCGGGTTGCCACATCGGCTCGACCTTGGCCTGATCCAGACGGCCGAACGCCAGGTGCCGCAGCGCCTGCAGGTAGGCGCTGGAGGCGAGCACCTCGGTGCAGGCGGACAGCTGTGGCGAAGGCTGCTCGAACTGCGCCAACTGGCGCAGCGGATGCACCTGGTACGCCTGCGGGTCGAGGCCGTCGTCGGCGAGGTCATCCAGCTGGGTGAACAGCCGCTGCAGACGCTCGTCCGTCCAGGCCGGCTGGAACCCACGTTGCAGGTAGAAGGCCTGCAGCCACTCGCGATCGACTTCGTTCAGCGCCGGCGCGGGCTGCACGCAGCCGAAGCGGGTGTCCGCCAATTGCTGCTGGATTGGGTTGACGAGGACGTCCTGCGCCGATGCCAGCGGGGCGGCCAGCGCCAGCCCAACCAGACCAAGTGTACGTTTATTGAGCAACTTTTCGACTCCGAACGGCGGATCGCCTGCTAGAATCCGCGCACTTCGCGGTACGCCGCAGGCATGAGAATTGCGAGGCACAACGACCTCACGAGACGGAACCGGCCGGTGAACGCCGGGAAGCCGCACTACAGAGACCTACCTGCATGATGACAATTTTTCGACGGCTCGGTTTGGCAGCCGTCTGCATGGGGATGTTGGCGAACCCGCTTTCGGCCGCGCCGCGACTGCCGGATCGCCAGGTGGATACCCTCGCCGCCCAGGCGCCACAACTCAATCGCAAGATCCTCCAGCACGCCGTTTCGGCGATGCGTTGCGCCATCAACAACGGCGCGCTGCCGGCGCAGCGGTTGGCGATCATCGACTTCTCGCGGCCGTCCACCGAACGGCGCCTGTGGATCTTCGACCTGCGGAGCAACCGGCTGGTGCTCAGCGACCTGGTCGCCCACGGGCAGAAATCCGGGGAAAACCTGGCGACGCGCTTTTCCAACGTCGAGGGCAGCAATCAGTCGAGCCTGGGGCTGTTCCGCACCCAGGAAAGCTACATCGGCAAACATGGCTACTCGCTGCGCATGGACGGCCTGGAGCCGGGGATCAACGACCGCGCCCGCGAGCGCGCCATCGTCATCCATCCGGCCGATTACGTGAGTCCCGCGCTGATCCGGAGCCAGGGCCGCATCGGCCGTAGCCTCGGCTGCCCCGCCGTGCGCCCGGAAGTGGCGCAACAAGTGGTGGACAGCCTCAAGGGAGGGCAGTTCATGTTCTCCTACTACCCGGACCAGCGCTGGCTGCAGTCGTCGGTCTACCTCAACTGCCAGCCCAAGCTGGTCGCCAGCCTGGCGGCGGCCCGCGGCGGCTGAGCCACGCGCGCCCCGACCAGGCGCCGAACATCGGCGCCTTCCCGGCAACCCTTAGCGGATGCGCGCCGCGTGATTGGCGCGCACGGCCCGCACCAGGCACTTGCCCAGCTCCGGCGCGGAGAACTTGGTGAGCACGTCGTTGGCCCCGGCTTCCGTGGCTCGGGAGGCGCTCATCGTGGCATCCAGCGAGGTGTGCAGCAGCACGTAGATGTCGCGGAAGTCGGCGTGCCGGCGCAGGCTCTGGGTGAAGCTGTAGCCGTCCATCTCGGGCATCTCGATATCCGAGACGACGATGTTGATCGCGTCCTCGCTGCCGTGCAGCGCTTCGAGAATCGACATCCCCTCGCGCGCGCTGTGGGCGGTGTGGCAGACCACGCCCAGGTGCTGCAGCGAAATCAGCGACTGGTGCAGCGCGACCTGGCTGTCGTCCACCACCAGCACCCGCGCCTCCGACAGCAGTTGCGCATCCTCGGTATCCAGTTCGTCCACGCCCAGCTCGATGGGCGCCGGCGCGATGCCGTGGATGACCTTTTCGATGTCGAGAATCTGGATCAGCTCGCCGTCCACCTCGGCGGTGCCGGTGATGAACGACTTGCGCCCGGAGCCATAGGGCGGTGGGCGGATGTCGCTGGTGCGGCAGTGGACGATCCGGGTCACGCCCTGCACGTGCAGACCCTGGGTGGACCGGCTGACCTGGGTGACGATCAGGCAGCCGGCGGCGGGATCGCTCAGCGGCTGCTCGCCGATCGCCCGGCTGAGGTTGATCACCGACAGGGCGACGCCGCGCAGGGTGGCGATGCCTTCCACGTGCGGGTGCGAGTCCGGCAGATGGGTCAGCCGTGGGCAGGGGATGATCTCGCTGACCTTGAGCAGGTTGATTGCCATCAGCTTGCCGCTGCGCAAGGTGAACAGGAGCAGGGAGAGCGCATCGCTCTTGGCGAAGGATGAGGACATGGAACTCCCGTGGGGCTGTTGAAGTGATCGGGCCGCTGCGCGACGCACGAAAACACGGACACCAGGGATTATCGGCGGGCGATTCGCAGACTTCAGCGCAGAGACGCGATCTTACCCCTCGCGGCGGGGCTCGCCATGACGGCGGACAGCCTGGGCGCTGCAACGGCGCCCGCCGGAGCGCCAGGCGGGCGGCACCGGAGCGGCGGAAGGCCGATCAGGTGATCGGCGCGGGGTTGAACAGCACCAGGTCGTTGTGCAGCACGTGGCGCTCGGCCCAGGTCTGCTGGCGGCCGCTGGCGACGTCCAGGTAGTAGCGGAACAGCTCCCAGCCCATCTCCTCAATGGTCGCCCGGCCACTGGCGATGCGCCCGGCGTCGATGTCGATCAGGTCCGGCCAGCGCTCGGCCAGCTCGGTGCGGGTGGACACCTTGACCACCGGCGCCATGGCCAGGCCGTAGGGCGTGCCGCGGCCTGTGGTGAACACGTGGAGGTTCATCCCGGCGGCGAGCTGCAGGGTGCCGCAGACGAAGTCGCTGGCCGGCGTGGCGCAGAAGATCAGGCCCTTGCGGCTGACCCGCTCGCCCGGGCCGAGCACGCCGTTGATCGCGCTGCTGCCGGATTTGACGATCGAGCCGAGGGATTTCTCGACGATGTTGGACAGCCCGCCCTTCTTGTTGCCGGGCGTGGTGTTGGCGCTGCGGTCGGCCTCGCCGCTCTGCAGGTAACGGTCGTACCAGTCCATCTCGCGCACCAGCGCGTTGGCCACCTCGGTGTTCTCGGCGCGCGAGGTGAGCATGTAGATGGCATCGCGCACTTCGGTGACCTCGGAGAACATCACCGTGGCGCCGGCGCGGATCAGCAGGTCCGAGGCGTAACCCAGCACCGGATTGGCGGTGATGCCGGAGAAGGCGTCGCTGCCGCCGCACTGCATGCCGAGGATCAGCTCGGAGGCCGGCACGGTCTCGCGGCGGCGCTGGTCGAGCTTCTGCAGCCGCGCCTCGGCCAGCTCCATGATCTGCTCGATCATCTCGACGAAGCCGTTGCGCGAATCCTGCAGGCGATACAGCCACTGCTCGGAGAGGTCGACGGACGGATCGTCCTCGTGCATCACCTGGCCGGCCTGCAGTTTCTCGCAGCCGAGGCCGATCACCAGCGCCTCGCCGCCCAGGTTCGGGTTGCGCGCCAGGTTGCGCACGGTGCGGATCGGGATGTAGGCGTCGCGCGCGGTGATCGCCACGCCGCAGCCGTAGCTGTGGGTCAGCGCCACCACGTCGTCGACGTTCGGGTACTTGGGCAGCAGCTCCTTGCGGATTCGCGACACCGCGTGGTCGAGCACGCCGGTGACGCACTGCACGGTGGTGGTGATGCCGAGGATGTTGCGCGTGCCTACGGTGCCGTCGGCATTGCGGTAACCCTCGAAGGTGAAGCCTTCCAGCGGCGGCAGCGAGGACGGCACCGCGTCGGACATCGGCAGGCTGTCCAGCGGCGGCGCCGACGGCATGTCGAGCTGGGTTTCCTTCACCCAGCTGCCCTGGCGCAGGGTTTCGCGGGCGTAGCCGATGACCTGCCCGTAACGCAGCACCGGGCCGCCCGCGGGGATGTCGCGCAGCGCCACCTTGTGGCTCTGCGGCACGCCTTCGATCACCGTCAGGCCATCGGGAAAACGGCTGCCGGCAGCGACGCCCTGGTCGTTCACCACCACCACGACGTTGTCGTCATCGTGCAGGCGCACGTAACGCGGGGAATCGGAATGTTCGATCAACTGCATGGGTTGGCCCTTGTTGTCGTTGTCAGGGTGAAGCCTCCCGGCGAACCGGGAGTCGTATCGGTCAGCTACGCGCGTCGGCCAGCTTGCCATCCACCGCCTGGGTGCCGGCGTCGCCGTCGTCGTCATGCAGCACCACGCGCTGGATCTTGCCGACGATGACCAGGTAGCTGAACACCGCCAGCACCGCGTTGGCACCGACGAACACCAGCGCCCACTTGAACGAACCGGTGGCGGCGATGATGTAGCCGATGACGATCGGCGTGGTGATCGAGGCGATGTTGCCGAAGGTGTTGAACAGGCCGCCGGAGAGGCCGGCGATCTGCTTGGGCGAGGTGTCCGCCACCACCGCCCAGCCGAGTGCGCCGATGCCCTTGCCGAAGAACGCCAGGGTCATGAAGCCGACCACCATCCAGTCCGCCTGGACATAGTTGCAGAACACCATGGTGGTCGACAGGGTCAGGCCGCAGACGATCGGCAGCTTGCGAGCGAAGGTCAGCGAATGGCCCTTGCGCAGCAGGTAGTCGGAGATCACCCCGCCGAGGACGCCGCCGATGAAGCCGCAGATCGCCGGCAGCGAGGCGATGAAGCCGGCCTTGAGGATGGTCATGCCGCGTTCCTGCACCAGGTACACCGGAAACCAGGTGAGGAAGAAGTAGGTGATGGCGTTGATGCAGTACTGGCTCAGGTACACGCCCAGCAGCATGCGGTTGGTCAGCAGCTGGCGCACGTAGTCCCAGCGCGGGCCGTCGCTCTTGCGGGTCTGATCCATGTCCACCAGGCCGCCGTTCTGTTCGATGAAGTCGATTTCCGCCTGGTTGATGCGCGGGTGTTCCTTCGGGTTGTAGATGGTCTTCATCCAGATGATGGAGAAGAGGATGCCGAGCACGCCCATGACTACGAACACGTGTTCCCAGCCCATCGCGTGGACGATCCAGCCCATGATCGGGGCGAACAGCGCGGTGGCGAAGTACTGCGCCGAGTTGAAGATCGCCGAGGCCGTGCCGCGCTCGGCGGTGGGGAACCAGGCCGCGACGATGCGCGCATTGCCGGGGAACGAGGGCGCCTCGGCGAAGCCGACCATGAAGCGCAGGACGAACAGCGTGGTAACCGCCCAGGCCACCGGCAGGCCGCCGACGAAGCCCTGCAGCAGGGTGAACAGCGACCAGATGAAGATGCCGGCGGCGTAGACCTTCTTCGAGCCGAAGCGGTCGAGCAGCCAGCCGCCCGGAACCTGCCCGAGCACATAGGCCCAGCCGAAGGCGGAGAAGATGTAGCCGAGGGTGACGGCGTCGATGCCGAGGTCTTTCTGCAGGCTGGAGCCGGCGATGGAGATGGTGGCGCGGTCGGCGTAGTTGATCGTGGTGACCAGGAACAGCATCAGCAGAATCAGGTAGCGGACGTGAGTCTTCTGGGTGTCTTGCACAGCGGTTACTCCCACTTTTGTTTTTGTGGCGGGGTCTACTGGTTCGTTTGCCGCCATCCGTGCGGCCGGCGAGGCGCGTTTTTTCGCGTGCCTCGCCGAAGCGTTGCTGCGGGCCGGCGTCCATCGACGCCGCTCCGCTTACTGCTGCTGTCCTCAGAACCTGTTCACGATCCCGCGAGCTAGAGCCCGTTTTTTAACGCAGTAGGGCCGACGCGCAGCAGATCATGAACAGGTTCTCAGCCGATGTAGGTGGTCTTCACCGTCGTGTAGAACTCGCGGGCGTAACGCCCCTGCTCGCGAGCCCCGTAGGACGAGCCTTTGCGCCCGCCGAACGGCACGTGATAGTCGACCCCCGCGGTGGGCAGGTTGACCATCACCATCCCGGCCTGGGAGTGGCGCTTGAAGTGGTTGGAGTACTTCAGCGAGGTGGTCGCGATGCCGGCCGACAGGCCGAACTCGGTGTCGTTGGCCATCGCCAGCGCCGCCTCGTAGTCGGCCACGCGGACGATGTTGGCCACCGGGCCGAAGATTTCCTCGCGGCTGATGCGCATCTGCGCATCGCTGTCGGCGAAAAGCGTCGGCGCCAGGTAATAGCCGTCCTTCGCACAGCTCACGCGCTCGCCACCGGACACCAGCCGCGCGCCCTCCTCCAGGCCCAGGGCGATGTAGCGCAGGTCCTGCTCGAGCTGCGCCTGCGACACCACCGGCCCGACGTGAACGCCCTGCTCCAATGCGTGGCCGACCTTGATCGAACGCATGCGCTCGGCCATCGCCTCGACGAAACGGTCGTGGATGCCGGCGGTGACGATCAGCCGGCTGGACGCCGTGCAACGCTGGCCGGTGGAATAGAAGGCGCTCTGCGTGGCCAGTTCCACGGCGACGGCAAGGTCCGCGTCGTCGAGGATCACCTGCGGGTTCTTGCCGCCCATCTCCAGCTGCACCTTGGCACCTCGGGCGACGCACTGGGTGGCGATGCTGCGACCCACGCCGACCGAGCCGGTGAAGCTGATGCCGTCCACACGCTTGTCGCCGACGATGGCCTCGCCGACCACGCGGCCGGCGCCCATCACCAGGTTGAACACGCCCGCCGGGAAGCCGGCGCGCGAGATGATCTCGGCCAGCGCCCAGGCGCAGCCCGGCACCAGGTCGGCCGGCTTGAACACCACGCAGTTGCCGTAGGCCAGCGCCGGGGCGATCTTCCAGGCCGGGATGGCGATGGGGAAGTTCCACGGCGTGATCAGGCCGATCACGCCCAGCGTTTCGCGGGTCACCTCGACGCTGACGCCAGGGCGTACCGAATCGAGCAGATCGCCGCTCTGGCGCAGGCATTCGCCGGCGAAGAACTTGAAGATGTTGCCGGCGCGCACGACTTCGCCGATCGCCTCGGGCAGCGTCTTGCCCTCCTCGCGGGCCAGCAGCGCGCCCAGCTCCTCGCGGCGGGCGAGGATTTCCAGGCCGACCTTCTCCAGCGAGTCGGCACGCGCCTGGATACCGGACACCGACCAGGCCGGAAATGCGCGATGCGCCGCCTCGATCGCCTGGGCGACCTGGGCCGCGTCGGCCTGGGCGTACTCGCCGATGGAATCGGACAGGTCCGACGGGTTGATGTTGTCGGTGTAGCCGACGCCGGCAACCCACTCGCCGCCGATGAAATTGTCGAATCGTTGTGCCATGGGGAAGCGTCCTCTTATTGAGCGCCCTGGGTGCTCATCAGCGCTTCCAGCGCCTCGTACTCGGCGGGCAGCAGGTCGGTCAGCGGCGCACGCACCGGGCCGGCGTCGTAACCGGCGATCTTCGCCCCGGCCTTGACGATGCTCACCGCGTAGCCCTTGCGGCGGTTGCGGATGTCCAGGTACGGCAGGAAGAAATCGTCGATCAGCTTGCCCACGGTCTCGTGGTCGTCGGCGGCGATGGCGCGATAGAAGTCCATCGCGGTACGCGGCAGGAAGTTGAACACCGCCGAGGAGTAGACCGGCACGCCCAGCGCCTTGTAGGCGGCGGCATAGACTTCCGCGGTCGGCAGGCCGCCGAGGTAGCTGAAGCGATCGCCGAGGCGGCGGCGGATCGAGACCATCAGCTCGATGTCGCCCAGGCCATCCTTGTAGCCGATCAGGTTCGGGCAGCGCTCGGCCAGTTGCTCGAGCAGCACGGGAGTCAGGCGGCAGACGTTGCGGTTGTAGACCACCACGCCGATGTCCACCGAGCGGCAGACCTGTTCGACGTGGGCGGCCACGCCTTCCTGGCTGGCTTCGGTGAGGTAGTGCGGCAGCAGCAGCAGGCCCTTGGCGCCCAGGCGTTCGGCCTCCTGCGCGTACTGGATGGCCAGGCGGGTCGGGCCGCCGACTCCGGCGAGGATCGGCACGCTGCTGGCGCAGGTATCGACCGCGGTCTTGATCACCGAGCCGTATTCGTCCGGCGCGAGGGAGAAGAACTCGCCGGTTCCGCCAGCGGCGAACAGCGCGCTCGCGCCGTACTGGGACAGCCATTCCAGGCGGCGCACGTAGCCGGCCGGATTGAATTCGCCGGCGGCGTCGAAGTCGGTGACCGGAAAGGACAGCAGACCGGAAGAGAGGATGGACTTGAGTTCTTGTGGATTCATTATGGGAACACCCTGCAAAGCGATGGAGGAATACGAGCGAGCTACGCTATGTCGTATGTCATCGTACAACTGTAGATTGAACATACAAGCCCGAGAATTTGCGCCTACGACCTTCGTCTACAGGCTTGCTGGCTATCCTCGGTTTAGCCCGCAGGAATTCGCGTAAACACCCGCGTCGCTCAGCGGGCGTAAACCATGCAGTCGTATTACAACTGATAAACGACAGATCCCAGCCAGAGATACCCCGTCACCGGCAGGATGCCGAACGGTGGCGTCCGCGATACCCAAGGCCTCGATACCGGCACGGGAAAAGAGCCGGCCAGCCTGGCGCGGCGCCTCTACCTACGGCCTGAACGCGTATTCGCGATCATCGATCCCAGGACGGCAACGGCTGGAAGCCTCAGCCCCGCAGTTGCTCGGCCTGCTCGTGCGCCTGGCGCAGGCGTTCGCGGCTGTTGGTGAGGTGCAGGCGCATGGCGGCGCGGGCGGCGTCGGAGTCCTGGCGGGCGATGGCTTCGTAGATTTCCTCGTGCTCGCGGCTGAGGCGGGACAGGTAGTGCTGTTGGTCATCATGGGCGATGCGCGCCGAATTCACCCGCGTGCGCGGAATGATGCTGGTGCCCAGGTGGGTCATGATGTCGGTGAAATAGCGGTTGCCGGTGGCCTGCGCGATCTGCAGGTGGAACTGGAAGTCCGAGGCGACCGCATCGCTGGCATGCGCGACGCTGAGATTCAGCGCATCCAGCGCCGCCCGCATTGCCGCGAGCTGTTCCGCCGAACGGCGCTGAGCCGCCAGGCCGGCCGACTCGATCTCCAGGCTGATGCGCAATTCGAGTACCGCCAGCACGTCGCGCAGGGTGACGATGGTCGCCGGGTCGATGCGAAAGCCACTGGGGCTTGGCGTATCCAGCACGAAGGTGCCGATGCCGTGGCGCGTTTCCACCAGGCCGGACGCCTGCAGCCGGGACAGCGCCTCGCGGACCACGGTGCGACTGACGCCCTGCTCTTCCATGATCGCCGACTCGGTGGGCAGCTTGTCGCCACGCTTGATCACCCCGTCGCGAATCTGCTGCGACAGTTCGGTGACCAGCTCCTGGGCGAGGCTGCGGTGCTTGCGCCGGGTGCGCAGCGGCGGGGTATCTGGACTTTCCATGGAAGATTCTTAATGGCTGTTCGGCAGGATCGATCATACCCGATCGAGGTTGTACGATCACCGACCGCTCGCGCCCGCATGCGCGCGACTGCAACGGCCATGTCGCTCGTATACAATATTCAAACTTCGATAATGGACCCCTTCCCATGCCCCTGGCGATTCTCAACGCACCCAACCTCGGCCTCGCTCCCTCGGCCTCCGAGGTGATCGCCAAGCACCTGCGCGAAGCGATCATCTCCGGGCATTTCGCCGAGGACGAGCCGATTCGCCAGGATGACATCGCGCGGCTGTTCAACGTCAGCAAGATTCCCGTGCGCGAGGCGCTCAAGCGCCTGGAAGCCGAGGGTCTGGTGCAGTTCCTGCGCAACAAGGGCGCCGTGGTCACGCGGATTTCCGAGCCGGAACTGGCGCAAATCTTCGAGGTGCGGGTACTCCTCGAGGTGCAGGCGATCCGCCTGGCGGTGCCGAAGATGACCCGCGCGCAGCTCGAACGGGCCACGGCGATCTGCGACGAATTCATCGTCGACGACAACGTCGGCCGCTGGGCCGAGCTGAACTGGGCGTTCCACACCTGCCTGTACGAAGCCGCGCAACGGCCGTTCCTGCTCAACCTGATCCGTTCGATCCACGACAAGGTGGAGCGCTACCTGCGCATGCAGATGACCTTCCCCGAGGGCAAGCAACGCGCCGACCAGGAACACCGGGAGATCCTCCGCGCCTGTGCCGATCGCGACGCCGAGCGCGCCGCCGAACTGATCGAACAGCACATCATCGGCGTCTGCCGGACGCTCTACGCACAGCTGCCGAACGAAGAGATCACCGAAGTCTAGGGGTGCTTGCCGGGCTTCCCGCAGCGTCTTTGCGTCGTGCCGATTTCGTCATCGGCGCGGCGGAAATCCATCAAGCCCCGCGGCCGCCTCCAGCGCCACTCTAGGCGCCTTCACAGGCTTCAGGTGGCAGCATGAAACGCATCCGCGTCCTCGATTCCCACACCGGCGGCGAACCCACCCGGCTGGTGCTGGACGGTTTTCCCGACCTCGGCACCGGCAGCATGGCCGAGCGCCGGCAGATTCTCGCCGAACGGCATGACGACTGGCGCGCCGCCAGCGTGCTGGAGCCGCGCGGCAGCGACGTGCTGGTCGGCGCGCTGTACTGCAAGCCAGTCGATCCCGAGGCCTGCGCCGGGGTGATCTTCTTCAACAACAGCGGCTATCTGGGCATGTGTGGCCACGGCACCATCGGTCTGGTGGTGTCCCTGGCGCACCTGGGCTGGATCGAACCCGGCGTGCACAAGGTCGAGACGCCGGTCGGCACCGTCGAGGCGACGCTGCACGACGACCGCTCGGTGAGCGTGCGCAACGTGCCGTCCTACCGCTACCGCCAGGCCGTCGGCCTGGAGGTACCCGGCTACGGACGGGTGACCGGCGACATCGCCTGGGGCGGCAACTGGTTCTTCCTGATCGCCGAACACGGCCTGCGCATCGCCGGCGACAACCTCGACGCCCTCACCGCCTACACCGTCGCGGTGCAGAAGGCCCTGGAAGACCAGGGCATTCGCGGCGAAGACGGCGGCCTGATCGACCACATCGAGCTGTTTGCCGAGGACACACCCCCGAACGGCTCGCCGCCAAGCGTCGCGAGCGAAGAGCGGGCAGCAGCCTGGCTGCCCGCCGACAGCCGCAACTTCGTGCTCTGCCCTGGCAAGGCCTACGACCGCTCGCCCTGCGGCACCGGCACCAGCGCCAAGCTGGCGTGCCTGGCGGCCGACGGCAAGCTGCAACCCGGCGAGACCTGGCGCCAGGCCAGCCTGATCGGCAGCCGGTTCGAGGGCAGCTTCGAATGGCAGGGCGAGCGGATCGTGCCGACCATCCGCGGGCGCGCCAACATCAGCGCCGAAGCGACACTGATCATCGAGGACGACGACCCCTTCGCCTGGGGCATCCGCCCGTGAGCGAGGGCCGCGCCGCCGACGTCATCGTCATCGGCGCCGGCATCGTCGGCGCCTACTGCGCCCATGCCCTGGCCCGGCGCGGCCTCGACGTACACGTGCTGGACGCCGGCCTGCCCGGCGCCACCGCCGCCGGCATGGGCCACCTGCTGGTGCTCGACGACAATCCGGCCGAGCTGGCGCTGAGCGAATACTCGTTGCAGCGCTGGCGCGAGCTGGCGCCCGAATTGCCCGAGGGCTGCGCCTACCGCAGCAACGGCACCCTGTGGCTGGCGGAGAACCCCGAGGAGCTGGCGGTGGCCGAAGCCAAGCACGCCGTGCTGAGCGCCCGCGGGCTGGCCTGCGAGATGCTCGGCGCGCAGGCGCTGCGCGAGGCCGAACCGGAACTGCGCGACGACCTGCTCGGCGCGCTGAAGGTCACCGGCGACGGCATTCTCTATGCACCGAACACCGCGCGCTGGCTGCTGGAAAGCGACCCCGCGCGCATCCGCCAGCAGCGCGCCGAGGTGGTCGAGATCGACGGCAATCGCGTGCGCCTGGCCGACGGCCAATGGCTCGCCGCCCAGGCCGTGCTGCTGGCCAACGGCGTGCAGGCCGGCACGCTGTGCCCGGAACTGCCGATCGTGCCGAAGAAGGGCCACCTGCTGATCACCGACCGCTATCCCGGCAAGGTCCGGCACACGCTGGTCGAGCTGGGTTACGTCACCAGCGCGCACAATGCGACCGGCCCGTCCGCCGCCTGCAACATCCAGCCGCGTCCCACCGGCCAGCTGTTCATCGGCGCCTCGCGGCAGTTCGACAGCGTCGACCCGGCAGTGGAAGGCTGGATGCTGGCGAAGATGCTCGGCCGCGCCCTGCACTACATGCCCGGCCTGGGCGACCTCAACGCGATCCGCAGCTGGACCGGCCTTCGCGCCGCCAGCCCGGACGGCCTGCCGCTGGTTGGCGAACACCCGCAACGACCGGGCCTCTGGTTGGCGGTCGGCCACGAGGGCCTCGGCGTGACCACCGCGCCCGGCACCGCCGACCTGCTGGTCGCGCAACTGCTCGGCGAGACCTCGCCCCTGGCGGCGCAGGACTACTCGCCGCAGCGCTTCTTCGGAGACCCCGCGCATGCCTGAACTCCTTCTCGACGGTCGCCCGCTGCGCGTTGCCGACGGTACCAGCGTGGCCGCCGCGCTCGCCCTGGGCGGCGACGGCTGCACGCGCACCTCGGTCAGCGGCCAGCGCCGCGCGCCGCTCTGCGGCATGGGCATCTGCCAGGAATGCCGGGTGAGCATCGACGGCGTGCGCCGGCTGGCCTGCCAGACGCTCTGCCGCGAGGGCATGCGGGTGGAGACCCGGCCATGAGCGAGGCGGTCGAACTGCTGATCATCGGCGCCGGCCCGGCCGGCATGGCCGCCGCCCTC
>NZ_DEYR01000073.1:102157-102312 GCF_002364635.1 Pseudomonas sp. UBA3153 | reverse complement strand
GCTGGCGGCGGCCTGTTCGAGGAACTCGCGCGGATTCTGCAGCGCCTCGGCAGGCGTCGACTGCACCACGCGCTTGCCGACGAAACGCCCCAGGGCCAGCTCGCCGGTGCGCACCACAACGACCAGGTCGGCGCCGGCGATGTCGGCGTCGCTCA
>NZ_DEYR01000073.1:101634-101913 GCF_002364635.1 Pseudomonas sp. UBA3153 | reverse complement strand
CGGCGATGTCGGCGTCGCTCAGCGGCGAGCCGATGGCGCGCGGATCATGCACTTCGACGCGCGTCGTCCAGCCCAGGCGCTGCGCCGCGGCATCCAGCAAGCGGGCACAGAGCACGCTGGTGACCTGCCCGTTCGGGCAGGCGGTGACGATCAGCAGATTCATGGGTACCTCGATTCCTGTTGCGCAGCCGGGCTGAACTGCCCTGCCACTGTCTGCTGCATGCTCATTGCAGAGCCTCCAGCGCTTCGATCGTCACCTCGCGCTCCAGCCGCGCCAGT
>NZ_DEYR01000073.1:950-101388 GCF_002364635.1 Pseudomonas sp. UBA3153 | reverse complement strand
CCGAAGCCCAGCTGCGTCACCGCCTGCGCGGCGATCGCCGTGGCCAGGCGCAGGCTGCGTTCGGCCGGCCAGCCGCTGAGATGGCCATGCAGGGTGCCGGCGAGCAGCGAATCGCCGGCGCCGACGGTGCTGACCACCTCGACCTTCGGCGGGCGCGCCTGCAGGGCGATCTCCGGGCCGATCCAGCAGACCCCCTCGGCACCGCGCGACAGCAGCACATGCTCGATGCCCTGCCCGCGCAGGCGCAGGGCGGCGCGCTGCAGGTCGTCCAGCGAATCCGCCGAACCGCCGCAGGCCTCGGCCAGTTCGGTCTCGTTAGGCTTGATCATCCAGGGCGCGGCGGCCAGCCCGGCGCGCAGCGCGGGGCCGCTGCTGTCCAGCAGCAGCGGCACGCCACGGGCGCCGAGCGTGCGCAGCAACGCCGCGAACCACTCCGGCGTGACGCCCTGCGGCAGGCTGCCGGCCACCACCACGGCGTCGTGGCCGGCAGCGATCAGTTCGAGCTCCTCGAGCAATTCGGCCTGGTGCGCTTCGTCGACCTGCGGACCGGGCCCGTTGAGGTCGGTGACGCGCCCATCGGCCTCGGCCAGCTTGATGTTGCTGCGCGTTTCGCCCGGCACGCGAACGAAGGCGTCCACGAAGCCGCGCCGCGAGAACAGCGTCTCGAAGGCCGCCGCGTTGGCCGTGCCGAGAAAACCGGCGACGCTGACCTTGTGCCCCAGGTCGGCGAGCACCTGGGCGACGTTGAGGCCCTTGCCGGCGGCGTGGCTGGCGAAGCCCAGGCTGCGGTTCACCGCGCCGGGCTGCAGGCGATCCAGGCGCACGCTGAGATCCAGCGCCGGATTGAGGGTGATCGTCAGTACGCGTGCCATCAGAAGTGCTCCTCCACCAGCGCGCGCACGGCGGCGGCGCTTTCCAGGTTCAGCGCCTGCTGGGCGAAGAGCTGGCTGCGGGCGAAGTCCAGCTCGCGCACCCGCGCCTTGACCAGCGCGATGGAGCGCGCCGAGACACTCAGCTCGTCGACGCCCAGGCCGACCAGCACCGGCACCGCGTGGGTATCGCCGGCCAGCTCGCCACACACGCCGACCCACTTGCCGTGGGCATGCGCCGCCTCGACGGTCATCTGGATCAGCCGCAACACGGCCGGATGGAGCCCGTCGGCCTGCGCCGACAGCGTCGGATGGCCGCGGTCGATGGCCAGCGCGTACTGGGTCAGGTCGTTGGTGCCGATGCTGAAGAAGTCGACTTCGCGCGCCAGCACCGGGGCCAGCAGCGCCGCCGACGGCACCTCGACCATGATCCCCAGCTGCAGGTCGGCGACCGGGATTTCCTCGCGCAGGCGCAGCGCCATGTCACGGGCCGCGCGCCACTCCTCGACGAAACCGACCATCGGGAACATCACCCGCAGCGGGCGCCCCTCGGCGGAGGCGAACAGCGCGCGCAGCTGTGTTTCCAGCACCTCGGGGCGTTGCAGGCTGAGGCGGATGCCGCGCAGGCCGAGGAACGGGTTTTCCTCCGCCGGCAGCGGCCAGTACGGCAGCGGCTTGTCGCCGCCGACGTCGAGGGTGCGCACCACCAGCGGGCGACCGTCGAGGGCATCCAGCGCACGGCGGTATTCGATCTCCTGGCTGGCCTGGTCCGGCGCCGAGGCGTGCTGCATGAACACCAGCTCGGTGCGCAGCAGGCCGACGCCTTCGGCGCCCTGCTCCACTGCGGCGGCGGTATCGGCGGTGTCGCCGAGGTTGGCGGCGACCTCCACGGCGTGGCCGTCCAAGGTCACCGCCGGTTGCAGGCGCTCGGCGTCGGCGCGGGCCTGACGCTGGAGGCTGGCTTCGCGCTGACGCCGGGCGATCTCGACGGCCTGCGCATCCGGCGCCACGCGCAGGGTTCCGCGCTCGCCGTCCAGCAGCAGCGGCGTGTTCGGCGCCAGCGCGAGCACCGCCTCGCCGGCGCCGACTACCGCGGGAATGCCCAGCGCGCGGGCGATGATCGCCGAATGCGCGGTGGCGCCGCCGCGCGCGGTAAGGATGCCGGCAACACGGTCGCGATCCAGGCTGGCGACGTCCGAAGGCGCCACTTCGTCCATCACCAGGATGTAGGGTTGTTCAGGTTCGACCGGCGCCTCGACGCCCAGCAGGTGGCCGAGCACGCGCCGGCCGATGTCGCGCAGGTCCGCCGCGCGCTCCGCCAGCAGGGCGTCGTGCAGGGCTTCCTGGCGCTGCGCGGTGGCTTCGATCTCGCCGATCCAGGCCGCCTCGGCGCTGAGGCCCTCGTCGAGACGCACGCCAACGTCCTCGTGCAGGGCGGGGTCACGCAGCATCGCCTGGTGAGTGACGAAGATTTCGCGAATGCTGGCCCCGCTGCTGCGCTCCACCAGCGCCTGGATCTGCGCCACCACCTCGTCCAGCGCCTGCGCCAGACGCTGGCGCTCGACCGCCAGACCCTGGCCATGCTGCGGGAAATCCATCTTCAGCGGCACGCGCACCAGCGCCGGGCCGATAGCGATCCCGGGTGCGGCGGCGACCGCCTGGATGCGCGCACCGGCCGCCGGCGCCAGCGGCGGCGATACGTCGGCCGCCAACGACACCCGCGCCTCGATGCTGGGCGGCGGGGTGGAAGGCGTTTTCGGCAGCGGCTCGACCTCTTCGCCCAGCCCGGCACGCACCGCGGCCTCTACGGCGGGCAGCGCATCGGCGGCGATGGACGGATCGGCGATGAACTCCAGTTCCTGTCCACGGCGCGCGCCGAGGGCCAGCAGGCGGCTCAGGCTTTTTGCGGACACGCCGCGGCCGGGATCGCCGGGCAGGCGCACACGCACGTCGCCATCGAAGGACTGCGCCAGTTCGCTGAGCACCTTGGCCGGACGCGCATGCAGGCCGTGGGCGTTGGCCAGGACGATACGCCGCGACGGCCAGTCCACCGGCAGCTCGCCGCCAAGGGCTTCGAGCACGCTGCGGCTGGAGGTGGCCTGACTGAATTCATGCCCGCGCCCCTCGATCAGCAAGTCGCACAGGCGCTCGAGGGTCTGCCGCTGCGCCTCGCCACGGCTGGCCAGGCAAAACAGCCCAGCGAGCGGCTGGGCGTCATGCTGCAGCGGCGTTTGCGGGGTGACGAAAGCCAGTCCGGGGCGGCCGACGCCCTCCTCGCCGTGCAGCAGCCAGAGGCCGTCGCCGAGCGGCAGCGGTGGCTCGCGCAGCAGTCCGGCGGCGAATCCGGGACCGCCGCAGCCGGCCTTCTTCAGCAGGCGAATACCTTGCCAGGCCAGGTCGTCGGCATCCTCGGCGGCGAGTCCCAGGCCGACCAGTTGGCTGTCCAGCGCCAGCTCCTGCGGCGCGCCGCGCAGCAGGGCGACCAGCGCCTCGGCATCCGGCGCATCGCGCAGCGCCTCGCTGAGATCGCCCTCGCCGAGGGCGCGGGTGAGCATCTGCAGCAGTTGCAGGTGTTCGTCGGAGCGCGCGGCAATGGCGATGGCTAGGTAGACGCGCTGGCCATTGCCCCAGTCGACGCCCGAGGGAAACTGCATCAGGCGCACCCCGGTGCTGATCACCTGATCGCGGGTGTCCGGCGTACCGTGGGGAATCGCGATGCCCTGCCCGAGATACGTCGAGCCCTGCGCTTCGCGCGCCTGCATGCCCGCCAGATAGCCGGGCATCACCAGGCCATCCGCGACCAGCGTGTCGGCCAGGTTGCGCAGCGCGGCCTGCTTGTCCGGTGCGCGTTGCTGCATCTGGATGTGCGCGGCATTCAATTCGAGCATGTACGGGTCCTCTACGACGGCCAATGTCAGACAGGCCGCCTGCTGAATCGTTTCATCAAGGGTTGGCACGTTACCCCAGAATGGGTGTAGCTTTGAAGCCCGGCCCACCCAGCAGTATTGACCACAAGGACCCCGCCCACCGTGAAACTCAGCGATGTCGCCCGCCTGGCCGAGGTGTCCGTGACCACCGCCAGCTACGTGATCAACGGCCAGGCGGTACAGCGCAGAATCAGCGCCGCCACCGTGGCGCGGGTGCGCGAGGTGGTCGAGCGCTACGGTTATCGTCCCGACCAGCAGGCCGCCGGCCTGCGCCGCGGCCAGAGCCGCTGCCTGGGATTGATCATTCCGGACCTGGAAAATCCCAGCTACGCGCGCACCGCCAAGTTCCTCGAACAGTGCGCGCGGGCGGTTGGCTACCAGTTGCTGATCGCCAGCTCGGACGACGAGCCGGACAGCGAGCGCCAGCTGGTCGAACTGTTCCGTTCGCGGCGTTGCGACGCGCTGGTGGTCGCCAGTTGCCTGCCGCAGGACGACCCGACCTACGCGCAACTGGTCGACGCCGGCCTGCCGGTAATCGCCCTCGACCGCGCGCTCGACCTACGGCACATTCGCTCGGTGGTCAGCGACGACCGGCAGGCCGGCGTATTGCTCACCCGCAGCCTGCTGGAGTCATTGCCCACACACGTGGTGCTGATCGGCGCGCGCCCCGAGCTGCCCATCAGCCAGGCGCGCGAGGCGGGATTTCGCGAGGGCCTGGACGGTTTCGCCGGCAAGCTGAGCGTGTTGCACGGCGCGGAGTTCAGCCGCGCGTGCGGGTGTGAGCAGATGCAGGCGCTGCTGCGCGACGGGCCGATGCCGGACGCGCTGATCACCACCGCCTACGTGCTGCTGGAAGGCGTGCTGGAGGCGCTGCAGCACGACTCGCCGGACGTACCGCCGCCGCGCCTGGCGACCTTCGGCGACACCCGCTTGCTGGACTTCCTGCCGCTGCGGGTCAATGCGATCTCGCAGCAGCACGAGCGGCTCGCCGAGCGGATTCTGCACTGGGCGCTCCAGGCCATCGAGCACGGCGCCTACCAACCGGGCCTGGAAGCGATCCCGAGGGTGTTGAAGCAGCGCAGCCTCGGCGAAGGCGACCGCTGATGCGACTCATCGACACTCACAATCACCTGGACTTCCCGCCGTTCGACGACGATCGTGCCGCCGTGCTCGAACGCGCCCGTGCCCGCGGCGTCGAGCGCCAGGTGATCATCGGCGTCTACCAGGCGCACTGGCAGCGCCTCTGGGATCTGGTAGGCCGCGAGCCGGGCCTGTACGCGACCCTGGGGCTGCACCCCGCCTTCCTGCACAGGCACCGCCCGGAGCACCTCGGCGAACTGCGCGACTGGCTGCAGCGCCTGGCCGGCGACGACCGGCTCTGCGCGATCGGCGAAGTGGGGCTGGATTACTACATAGAAAACCCGGACAAACCGCGCCAGCAGGAACTCTTCGAGGCGCAGCTGGAGCTGGCCTACGAGTTCGAGCGGCCGGTGCTGCTGCACGTGCGCCGCGCCCACGCCGCGGTGGTGGCCACGCTCAAGCGCCTCCGGCCGGCACGCGGCGGCATCGCCCACGCCTTCAGCGGCAGTTACGAGGAAGCCCGCGAGTACATCAGGCTGGGATTCAGGCTCGGCCTGGGCGGCGCCGGCACCTGGCCGCAGGCGCTGCGCATGCACAAGGTGCTGCGCCAGTTGCCGCTGGACAGCATCGTGCTGGAAACCGACGCCCCGGACATCACCCCGCACGCCCACGCCGGCGAGCGCAACAGCCCGGAATTCCTCCCGGACATCTGCGTGGCGCTGGCGGAAATCAGAGGTGTCAGCCCCGAGGAACTGGCCGCGGCGAGCTATCGCAACAGCTGCGAACTGTTCG
The DNA here is from genome assembly GCF_002364635.1 of Pseudomonas sp. UBA3153. Classification (NCBI taxonomy): domain Bacteria; kingdom Pseudomonadati; phylum Pseudomonadota; class Gammaproteobacteria; order Pseudomonadales; family Pseudomonadaceae; genus Pseudomonas; species Pseudomonas sp. UBA3153. The sequence goes on along the minus strand of NZ_DEYR01000073.1, from coordinate 95,720 downwards.
GCTGGAAACCCTGACGACAGGGCCGGCGCTGCCTGCGTCGGCCCTGCCGCCCTCGCCCGCTAGACCCTGAAGGCGCCTATCAGCTGCTTGAGGTCGCCGACCAGCTCGGACAACTCGCGGCTGGCGAGCTCGGTCTTGCTCGCGCCTTCGGCGGTGCGCTCGCCGGCCTGGTTGATCTGCACGATGTTCTGATCGATATCGTGGGCCACGGCGGTCTGCTGCTCCGCCGCCGCGGCGATCTGCTGGTTCTGATCGACGATCATGCCCACCGCGCCGAGGATGTTCTCCAGCGCGCGCTGCACGCGGCCGGACTCATCCACGGTGCCGTCGGCCATGCGGTGGCTGGCACTCATCGCCTTCACCGCCGCGCCAACTCCGCCCTGCAGCCGGGCGATCATCTGCTCGATCTCCTCGGTGGACTGCTGGGTGCGCTTTGCGAGGTTGCGTACCTCGTCGGCGACCACCGCGAAGCCGCGCCCCTGCTCGCCCGCCCGCGCCGCCTCGATGGCGGCATTCAGCGCCAGCAGGTTGGTCTGCTCGGCGATGCCCTTGATCACATCCAGCACGCGGCTGATCGACTGGCTGTCGCTGGCCAACTGGTTGATCACCAGTACCGACTGATCGATCTCGCCGGCGAGGCGCTGGATGCTGCCGACCTGGGATTCGACCAGTTCGCGCCCGCTGACGGTTTCCTCGTTGACGCTGTGGGCGCTGTCCACCGCCGCGGCGGCGCTGCGCGCGACCTCCTGGGCGGTGGCCGACATCTGGTTCATCGCCGTGGCGACCTGCTCGATCTGGCTGCGCTGCCCCGCCACCGCCTGGTTGCTTTCGCCGGACACCACTTCCACGCGATCGGCCTGGCGCTCGACTTCCACGACGGTCAGCCCGACCCGCTGGATCAGGTCGTGAATCTTCACCACGGTGCCGTTGAACACCTGGCCCAGCTCGCCCAGCTCGTCGGAGGTCTGCGCCTTGAAACTGGCGGTCATGTCACCGGAGGCCACCTTGTCCATCACCCGGCCTAGGCTTTTGAGCGTGCTGCGCGTGGACACGTAGAAGCCGCCGTAGAGGTAGCCGATCAGCAGGAACACCGCGATCAGCGCCACCACCAGCAGCACCATCTGCCGGCGATGCTCGGCCAGGCGCTGCTGCAGCTCGCTCTCGAGAAAGCCCAGCGCTGCATTGCTCAACTGGTACGACTTGGCCATCTGCGCGCTGAGGTCTTCGTAATATTCCGGCCACGGCGTATCGAGGGTATCGGCCACGGTGATCTTGTCTTCGATCAGCGTGCTGGACTCCTTCAGGCTGCCACGACTCGCCTGCGCCAACCCCTGAAGGGCCGCGCGCGCCCCGGTACTGGTGGACAGCGCGTTTTCCAGCGCCACGGCGTATTCGCCGTCGAGCTTTTCCAGGACCGCGATCAGGTCGTCCATGCGGTTGCTGGCAGCCGAGTTGAGGAAGCCCAGCCCGAGGGAGTAGCTGCCGGTGGCGCGGGCCGCGCCCAGGGTATCGGTGACTTTCAGCGTGGAGGTGGTGACCAGTTCGGTGAGTTGGCGCACCGAGCGGTCCGGGTCCTGGCTCAGCCCCGCATCGGAGGCGACGAAGGCGATGAAGGCCTGCACGCGCCCGAGCTGCTGGTCGACCAGCGCCGACTTGTTCTGCAACGAGGTTTCCGCCTGGGCGGACTTCAAGCCGGCCAGCAGCTCATCGCGTTTGGCGTTGAAGTCCTCGACCTGCTGGGTGGTTCCACCCGCCGACTGCAGCGCGCCGATGGTTTCCACCAAGGTGTCCTGCAACTGGCTGATGCGCCGCTCGACATCGCCCGCGTTGCCGGACTGGCCGATCAGCGAATTGATTTCGACGAGGTTGCTCAGCGACTCGGTGTCGCGCTGGATGTTGAGGGTCCTGCCCAGCAGGTCGAGGCTGTCCAGCTCGATGCGGGTACCGATGAACTGATCATAGGAGTCGCGCACCAGATAGAAGTTGGTGACGAGCATCGGCAGGAAGAACATCACGCTGATCAGGCTGAACTTCATCGCGAAACTCAGCCGGCTCATCAGGGCGATCGCCGGGTACAGAATGGTCTTCAATCGAATTCTCCCGATTATTTTTATGGTCGGCGGAGAAACAGCAGTTTTCGCTGAATGGGCGCAGCAGCTACCCAGGCACTTTCAGGGGCGCAGCCGGCAGCCGCGGAGCCTGTATACCTGATATCGGCGTTGCGATTTGTAACTTAAGGTTAAGCGTTTTGCCATCATTCACCAGACGCAGGTTGCATCTCGTAACCGGGCTCACAGGAGCAGCGCGCGGATCGCCAGGGCGGCATACCAAAGCACGGCCGAACGCACCAGCAGTTGCCAGAGAAGATCGAGGCTGGCGACGCCTGGGTCGCCGACCAGCGGCTCGCCGAGATCGCCCGCCGCCCGCCCCGCTCGCTCCAGCAACTGCTCGGCAGGAAGGTTCCAGTTGAGCAGCTCGTGCAGCAGTTCACGGCTGACGGCGATGAAATTTCCGACCAGCGCGAAACTGGCCACCAGCACCCGTGCGGGGACGAAATCGAGGCCGTGGCGCAGCTGCAAGGCACGCTCACGCAGCGCCGGGCCTTGCGCCTGCTCGGCGAGCAGCGCCACCAGCCGGTAACCGAGCGCCGCCAACGGTCCCAGCAGCGCGTACCAGAAGATCACCGCGAAGAAACCCTGATAGCCCTGCCACAACAGGTAGCGCTGCACGCGCCGCAGCAGCGAACCCGGCTCGCAGGCCTCGATGCCCATGTCGCGCTCGGCCACCAGCTCCGCCGCTACGGCGTCGCCACGGCGCCAGGCATCACGGAACGGGCCGCAGGACTTCTGCACGTCGCCGCGCCCCAGGCTGTAGATCAGCACCAGCAGATGCACCGGCAGAGCCAGCCATCCATAGGCGAGCGGTTGCAGGATCAGCAGCACCAGCGCCAGGACCAGCAACGGCGGCAGGACCAGCAGGATCAGCCGCAGCCACGGCGCGCCCGCGTCGGTGCCGGAGTCGATCCGCGCCAGCAGCCTGAACCAGAGGCCATCGCGTTGGATGCGGTGGCGCAAGCCGGACAGCTTTTCCACCAGCAGCGCGAGCAGCAGTACCAGAAAGCTCATTGCGTTGACTCCTCTGTCAGTGCCGCGCGCAGCCGCGGCCAGTCGAAGGCGCCGCCGGGGTCGGTCTTGCGGCCGGGCGCGATGTCGCTGTGGCCGACGATGCACTCGGGGCGGATGGCCGGATAGGCCCGTCGCAGCTCACCGGTCAGCGTCGCCAGCGCGGCGTACTGGGCGTCGCTGTAGGCCAGGTCGTCGGTGCCTTCGAGTTCGATGCCGAGGGAGAAATCATTGCAGTTCTCGCGCCCCTCGAAGCGCGACACTCCGGCATGCCAGGCCCGGTCGCGGCAGGATACGAACTGGAACACCGCGCCATCGCGCTCGATGAGGAAGTGCGCGGAAACCGTCAGGGAGCAGATATCGGCGAAGTAGGGATGCTCGTCCGCGACCAACTGATTGGCGAAGAACTGCTGCACCTTGCCGGTTCCGAACTGGCCCGGCGGCAAGCTGATGTTGTGAATGACCAGCAGGGATATTTCGCCGGACGGGCGAGCGTTGAAGTTGGGCGAAGGGCAATGCCGGACGCCTTCGAACCAGCCGCTGTGCGGATCCAGGTGCATGGGGGTCTCCTCGACGAGTCGCCACTCTAGAGCAGGCTCCAGACCCACGCAAAGCCTGGCGCTTGGAAGCGCCTCGCGCATGGCCAACGGCCAGAAATGCAAAAGCCCGGAAGAATCGCACCGTTCGGAGAGCCTCTCCCTGGGTGCCCCTCATCCGGGCCTTGATTCAAGCGCGAGGAAACTAAGCGCCCTTGAGCCGCCGCAGGTTGCCGATCACCGACTCCAGCGCCCGGTCGAACAGCAGGGCGTCGTCCAGCAGACGTACCGCGCCACGACGGAACTCGACGGCCAGGCCCATCCGCGTCTTCTCCAGCACCTTCATGCCGGTACGGTTGACGAAGATGTACTTGCCGGTCGGCTTGATGATCGCGGCCAGCTTGCAGCGCAGCTTATGGTCGGAGTCTTCCTGGATTTCCACCCAGCTACCCACCCGCAGGTTGTCCACCTGCTGAAAGGCTTCGTCGTGGTCGGGCAGGATCATCTCCGGCTCCGGCGCCCGGGTTTCGCCCGGCGCCAGCAGCACGATCTCTTCGACCACTTCGACCATCTGCGGCAGTTCGGCGAGGATCAGGTCCTCCTCCGCGTCGTCCTGGGCCGCCGCATCGAGGTCGAGAATGTTGTGCTCGCCCTCTGCCAGCGCGCTTTCCCGCTCGCCTTCACCTTCCGGCTCCGGCCGCTTGAAGCGCTGGAACGCCTGGACGTGCAGGGCTTCCAGCTGGCTGAAAAACTCGCCGGTGGAGAACGGGTCGAATGCGGCGCTGGTCAGCCCGTCGCGCAGCGACTTGAGCAGCCCCGGGACCAGCTCGAGCAGGCGCAGGCGGTCTTCGGGCTCCTCGTGGGATTCGACGCTCCAGATCAGGTCGTCCATGGTCGACAGAACGGCCTTCCACTCTTCGGACTCGCCGCCGCTCTTCAGGTAGGTGAGCAGCATGACCTTGCTCCATGCCTCCTGCAGCAAGCGCACCACGACCTCCGGCAGGGTCCTGCCAAGCAGCCGGTCGTTCAGCGCGCGCTCGACCTGATGACGCGCCAGCTCGGCACGCACACGTCCTTCCTCGGCATCGCGAGTGCGCTGCTCAAGCAGGTCGCTGCGGCGGCGCTCGTCACCGGTAAAGGCGATGAACTCGGAAAGCAGCTCGGAAAAGATCACCGGATCATCGGTGAAGTCGTTCAGCAGGCGCTGCACGATGCTCTCGATCTTCTGGTACAGGCTGTCGCGCTGGGCGTCATCTTGGTCGCCCCAGCCGAGCGACGCGGATGCGATCTCGTTGAGCAGCCGACGCGCCGGGTGGCTGCCGCGGCTGAAGAAGGTCTTGTCCAGCACGGCGACCTTGAGCATCGGGATCTGCAGGCGCGCGATCAGCGCCTTCAGCGAATCGGGAAGGGTGCGGTCGTCGAGGATGAATTCGAAGAGCATCGAAACCAGGTTGATGACGTCCTCGTCCACCTCGCCAACCACCCGCGCCCGGCCACTCTTGGCACTGGCCCGGCTGAGCAATTGCTCGAGCTGTTGGCGCAGGTCGAACTCATCGGTCGCCTGCTGCGCCGGCTGTTGGTGCTGCAGGTGCGAAAGCAGGCGTGTCAGGTCGTGACTGGAAATCGGCATCGCGTCCGCGGGCACTTCGCGGTGGTAGCTGATGCTGCCGCGAGTCTGCGAAAGCAGTTCCTGGAGCACGCCGAACGCCTCCTGAACATCGCCGGAGAACCCTTCGCCGCTGGTGAACGGGCGCGCATCGCCGTCGGCCAGATAGCCACGACTGGACGAACCACGGGTTTGCTGGCGGCGTTGCTGCGAGGCGTTCTTCAGATCCGGCAACACGCCAGCGGCCACCAGCGAATCGTTGGCCTCGACATAGAGCTCATCGAGACTGCTCAGCACGTACTTCTCGAACAGCTTGAGGACGATCAGCTTGACGCGGATTTCCACGCCGAGGCTGCGGCAGGCGTCGAGGAAGAACTCGCACAGCGCCGCGGGCCCCAACGGATTGGTCTTGTCCTCGAGCTTCTTGCTGACCTGAGTATTCAAACGCGTCGTCAGGTGCCCGAGCGGCCGACTGGCGCGGCTGATGACCTTGGCCACCATCGTGTCGATCGCCACGGACTCTTCCAGTTCATCGTTCTGCACGAGCGTGAGGCTGTCGAAAGACACCGAATCGAGTTGCGGCGCCTTGCCGATTTCATACTGATTGAGATTGGCAAAGGCCGCGAAGAGCTTCTCCAGAAAGCCCCGCTCGATGCTCTTTCGCTTCAGACGAAGGTCCCGCATGGCCTCGAAGAAGGAATTCTGCTCGGCATTGCTGGTAGCCCGGTCGGCCATCTCGAACAGCGTGTCGTCGGCGTTATCGAACAACGCCTGCAGCGCGACCTTCAGCTGCTGCGCAGACTTGTCGCGGACCTTGGCGAGCGCGAACGGCAACCGCCCTGCGGACTGCGAGGCCTCAGGTAGGGTCTTGCCGAGTTGTACTACCTTCGCGTCGTTCTTCATTACGTCTCTCCTGCGGACAAGGCACCTGTGGGTGCGCATTTGCCCGGCGTGGAACTGGCGTCATCCGTAACGTCAATCTCATGGCGTCAATGTAACAACAGCTTATCGACACCAGGTGACGCAACCAAGCACCGTCTTCTCAGATACGGACCTCTGTCACAGATGTAAGCTGTTTACAGCTGGACGGCAATCTTTATACGACCATTGAAATACAAAAAAATGCCGTAAGGTCATGCACATAGTCCGCATCGCTCCGCGCCCCCTATAATCCGGCCATTCCCGCACCGGAGCCACCCATGCCGAACCTCGTCCTCGCCGATCTCACCGCCGAAATCGAAGCCAACGCGCGACGCGCACTGAGTGAAGACATCGGCAATGGCGACATCACTGCACAGTTGATCCCTGCCGAACGTATGGCACATGCGACCATCATCACCCGCGAAGACGCCGTCATCGCCGGCAGCGCCTGGGTCGACGCGGTCTTTCGCCTGGTCGATCCGCGCGTCGCCGTACATTGGCAGGTCAGCGACGGGGAACGCGTCCAACCCAACCAGGCGCTCTTCCATCTCGAAGGTCCCGCCCGCGCGCTGCTCAGCGGCGAACGCAGCGCGTTGAACTTCCTCCAGGCCCTCTCCGCCGTAGCCACCCGCTGCCGCGCCTATGCCGACATGGTCGCCGGCACCCAGGTCAAGTTGCTGGATACCCGCAAGACGCTTCCGGGCCTACGCCTGGCGCAGAAGTACGCCGTCACCTGCGGCGGCTGCCATAACCACCGTATCGGCCTTTACGATGCGTTCTTGATCAAGGAAAACCACATCGCCGCCTGCGGAGGAATCGCCGCCGCCATTTCCGCCGCGCACAAGATCGCCCCGGGCAAACCGGTGGAAATAGAAGTGGAAAACCTGGAAGAACTGAAGGAAGCGCTCGATGCCGGTGCCGACATCGTCATGCTCGACGAACTCAGCCTGGACGACATGCGCACCGCGGTACGCCTCACCGATGGCAAAGCCAAGCTCGAAGCCTCGGGCGGCATCAACGACACCACCTTGCGCGCAATCGCCGAAACCGGAGTCGACTACATCTCCCTCGGCACGCTGACCAAGGACATCAAAGCCGTCGACCTGTCGATGCGCCTGAGCCTGTAATCCAAACCACAGAAACGACAAAGCCCCGCTATGCGGGGCTTTGCAGAGTGACTGGTGCCGGAGACAGGAATCGAACCTGCGACCTTCGCGTTACGAGTGCGCTGCTCTACCTACTGAGCTACACCGGCAGCGGGCGCGAAATTAGCACTGTCGGAATTTATATTCAATCTCGGCAGGCCTGCCGTAAGCGAAGCCGGGTAGCGTGACGCCCTTCTCTGCATAGCCAGCTGACAATCACTTCGGTTGCTCAGGGATGTACTTATCCAGAACCTTCGCTACGAGCGCGCGATCGATTCCAGGCTGCCGGAGTACCTCCCGGCGGATTGCCGCCGCATCTCCCAGGTAGTTTTTGGCAACAGCGTCCGCCAACACCGCCAACTCTTCCCATCCGCCTGTTATTGCGACCACCTGCATCCGCCGCAAAACAGTCAAGTTGACGGGCCGCCAGTCCATCATTTGTTTGGTGAATGGGTCCTGATACGCCAACTCAGAAGCCATTATCGGAATATTGGTGATCTGCAAAAGCCCAATTTCCCTCCCCCAGAGCGAGTCCTCGGCTGCAACCCGAAGATCAAAGGCGCCGAGTTGATCGATTGGTCCAGAGTTGTAAACAAGAGACTTTTTATAAATGTCTGCCGTACTCAAGGAGACCATGGCCCATAGCCCGAGAACCCCAGCAGCAGCCACCCCGCGGACCACCGGACCAATAGCCAAGACGCGATCCTGACAAAAAATCGGCAGCAACACGAAAACCAGAAAAACCGCGAAGTGGATGTCCCATAAGGCAAATTCGAGCATTGCATTGACAGCAAACGCCCCACCAATGGACAGCACCAGCCATTTCTCGGGGCTAGTTTGAAGACGCGCAACGCGATAAATGGCGAATCCTGCGAAGGCAATCGCAGCTAGAAACGCAACCACGCCCAGCTCGGCACCAAGCTGCAAAAACAAGTTATGACAATGAGTGGCAAAAGAGCCCTCCGCCACAGCCCAGGGATAATGGACACCCATCCAGAAACCGCGCTGCCCGTAGTTTCCGAAGCCCACGCCCAAGAGTGGGTTATCGATCATCATCGTCAGCGCTTTCCGCCACTCCGATAACCTGAAGCTTACCGCCGTGTAATCACGCGCTACTTGCACAGTCGACTGGCGGCCAACGTAGCCAAGGTCGTAAAGAAAAGACTGAAGATAGGAGTCGACCTGAAAATACAGCGGCACACCTAACAGCAATAGGAAAAAAGCGAAAGCCAACCCTTTCAACTGACGCGAGCCCACGCCTAAACCTACAAACTTGCAAAGGACCAGGAAACTGAAAAACGTATAGAGCAGTGCTGCCCTCGACCCACTCCCGGCTATTACGAAACCGAAAAGAACTGACAATACACAAAGAAAACCCAAAGAAATCAGACGAGAAAGGTACAGATAGATCGCCGACACAAAACCGAAGAATACGCACAACGCCAGCAGATTAGACTGTGCAACCAGACCCGTCATACGAAACGATGCAGGCAGCATCCACCGCCCCAACGTGTCATGCATCAACCCATAGTGCAGAATTATTGCCGCCAGCGCCTGAAGCACCGCGCCTGCCAGAACTACTCCAGCCAGCAAAACATAGTAATTTTCAACACTGCGACTGAGGCGACAGGCTAAAAACCCGGAGAGTAGTACCACTAACGCATAGAGAGATAAGGCCCGAGAGTCAGCGGCGCCACCACCTCCGAGAATCGAAAGAAAAACAAGCAGGAAAAGAAAGACAGCCAGTATCGATAAAAAATTTGGATATTTAAGCCTGCCATTGACGGCAACCAGAAACACAAAGCCCAGAGCAACCATCGACGAAGAAAAGAAATAGCTTGGCAAATCAGCGAATGGAAATACATGAAAGAAAAAAAGGAAAGGCAAAGCCAGGAAAGAAAACAACAGTGGGACTACAAAAAATCTACTCACCAGACCCTCTCATCCTTCAGACATAAAAAAGGCCGAGCAAGCTCAGCCTTTTTTTGGTGTGACAACGCTTAGCGACATTCAGCCGGACGATACTTCTCGTTAAGCGGGTTCGAAGCACCACCAGCACAGGTCCACTTGATTGCATCGGTAGGAATAGTTCCCACCGCCAGTGCAGTACCTCCAGCACCGTATCTAGGGGTGAGCGCCAAGGTGCCAGCGCCCGCCTTGGAGGTGTAAGTAATGGTGATCACACCCGTTTCCGAGGTCACGATCACAGAAGTCACATTGGGAGTAGCCGCAGGCTCGGACCACCCAGAGGCGAAGCTCGAACTACCATTCGCCGCGTTTTCAGCAACAGTAGTCTTCGCGGCAGACGCCAGGCTCAAGCCCTCGGTAACGCGGGCACGTACGGTGTAATCCTGATACGCCGGCAGAGCAACGGCTGCCAGAATGCCGATGATCGCAACGACGATCATCAGCTCGATAAGGGTGAAGCCTTTTTGAGCGTTCATAGATAAATGTCCTTAGTTGTCAGGCCTTGAAGCCTGATCAAGCTACAGCAGCTTCCATGCCAAAACGCACAGGCTTACTTTCAGCTGGTTTGGGCGCCTTCCGGCCTTGAATACCCACCCACAATGTCCGAACCTGACATTTTTTGTCATCACCTGCTCTCCAATTTGGCAGCCCCCCCCTCTTGCGCTATAAGGGCAGCATTATCGCGAGGCGCTCATGAACGATACCGTCAACCTCTCCGGCCTGGCCAAGCAGATGGTGCTGGCTGAAATACTCACCGAAAAAACTGCACAGCAAGCCCAGCAACAGGCGCTACGCAACAAGCTGTCTCTGGTGACGTATGTCGTGCAGAACAAACTGGCCAAAAGCCGCGACGTCGCCGAACTCGCAGCCGAGCAATTCGGCATATCCCTCTTCGATATAGCCTCAATAGACAGGGAAGGCCAACCCAAAGAACTGGTGAGTGAAAAGCTCGTTCGCCAGCACCGCGCGCTTCCCTTGTGGAGACGGGGCAACAAACTCTTCGTGGCGGTTTCAGATCCGTCCAACCACCAGGCAATCACGGATATCCAGTTCAGTACCGGACTGACCACGGAAGCCATCCTGGTAGAAGACGACAAGCTGGGCGACGCGATCGAAAAGTCTTTTGAGTCTGCCAGCAGTGGACTCGACGGCCTCGCCGACATGGACATGGAAGCGCTGGATATAGAGAGCGCCAGCGACGACAAACCCATCAGCGACGGTAATGATGCTGATGACGCTCCGGTTGTTCGTTTCGTCAACAAGATGCTGCTGGACGCGATCAAGGGCGGTTCATCCGACCTGCACTTCGAACCCTACGAGAAGACCTATCGGGTACGGCTACGCACCGACGGCATCCTGCATGAGGCCGCGCGCCCGCCGATTCAGTTGGCCAGCCGGATTTCGGCACGCCTCAAGGTCATGGCAGGCCTGGACATTTCCGAGCGCCGCAAGCCCCAGGACGGCCGGATCAAGATGCGTATCTCCAAGACCAAGGCCATCGATTTCCGGGTGAACACGCTGCCCACGCTGTGGGGCGAAAAGATCGTGATGCGGATACTCGATCCGACCAGTGCACAGATGGGTATCGACGCGCTTGGATACGAGGAAGAACAGAAAGAGCTGTATCTGAAAGCTCTGAGTCAACCACAGGGCATGATTCTGGTAACGGGCCCAACGGGGTCAGGCAAGACGGTTTCCCTGTATACCGGGATCAACATTCTCAATACCGTTGACATCAATATCTCCACCGCGGAAGACCCGGTGGAAATCAACCTCGAAGGCATCAACCAGGTCAACGTCAATCCCCGCCAAGGGATGGACTTCGCTCAGGCACTGCGTGCATTCCTTCGCCAGGACCCTGACGTAATCATGGTCGGCGAGATCCGCGATCTGGAAACGGCCGAGATCGCCATCAAGGCCGCGCAGACCGGACACATGGTGATGTCCACGCTACACACCAACAGCGCCGCGGAAACCCTCACTCGACTGCGCAACATGGGCGTGGCCGCCTTCAACATCGCCACCTCGGTCAACCTGATCATCGCTCAACGCTTGGCCCGCAAGCTCTGCCCCGTCTGCAAGAAGGAAGTGGAAGTACCGCGAGACACGCTGATTGCGGAAGGCTTTCCGGAAGACAAGATCGGCACCTTCAAGATCTATGCGCCAGTGGGTTGCGACAATTGCAAGCACGGCTACAAGGGCCGTGTCGGTATTTATGAAGTGGTTAAAAACACGCCATCCTTGCAGCGAATTATCATGGAGGAAGGCAACTCCATCGATATTGCCGCGCAGATGCGTGAAGACGGCTTCAACGACCTGCGCACCTCGGGCCTGCACAAGGCCATGCAAGGCGTGACCAGCCTTGAGGAAGTCAACCGCGTGACCAAGGATTAATCATGGCGCAGAAAGCAATCAAGACCAGCCTGTTCAGCTGGGAAGGCATGGACAGGAAGGGTACCAAGGTCAAAGGCGAGCTGAGCGGAGTAAATCCGGCGCTGGTGAAAGCGCAACTTCGCAAACAGGGCATCAATCCTACCAAGGTAAGAAAAAAAGGGTTTTCCTTCGGCTCTGGCAAAAAAATCAAACCGATGGATATCGCACTGTTCACGCGCCAGATGGCAACGATGATGAAAGCGGGGGTTCCACTACTCTCCTCTTTCGACATCATCGGCGATGGCAACGACAACCCGAACATGCGGAAGCTGATCGACGAGATAAAGCAGGAAGTAGCAGCGGGCAACAGCTTCGCAAACTCCCTACGGAAAAAACCTCAATACTTTGACGACCTTTACTGCAACTTGGTGGATTCGGGCGAGCAGTCTGGCGCGTTGGAAACCCTGCTTGACCGAGTCGCGACCTATAAAGAAAAAACCGAGCTTTTGAAGAAAAAGATCAAAAAAGCAATGAACTACCCCATCGCGGTGGTAGTGGTTGCCGTCATAGTAACTGCCATCCTTCTGATAAAGGTGGTCCCTCAATTCGAGTCCGTGTTTGAGAACTTCGGCGCAGAACTACCCGCATTCACCCAGATGGTGATCGGACTATCGCGCGCCCTTCAAGAATGGTGGTTCCTGGTTCTTATTGCCCTTCTCGGCGCTGGCTTCGCCCTTAAGGAAGCACATAAACGCTCGCAGAAATTTCGCGATAACGTTGACCGCGGAGTACTAAAGCTACCCATAGTAGGAGACATTCTTTACAAGTCAGCCATAGCTCGCTATGCGCGCACCCTAGCCACGACCTTCGCTGCCGGCGTTCCGCTGGTCGATGCTCTGGACTCCGTTTCCGGCGCAACCGGCAACGTGGTGTTCAAAAATGCGGTGAACAAGGTAAAAGCCGACGTCTCTACCGGCATGCAGCTCAACTTCGCCATGCGTACCACAGGTGTGTTTCCGGCGATGGCTGTTCAGATGACCGCCATTGGCGAAGAGTCCGGCGCGCTTGATTCGATGCTGGACAAGGTTGCGACCTTCTACGAAGAGGAGGTCGACAACAAGGTCGACGGCCTGACAGCGCTCATGGAACCCATGATCATGGCCGTGCTGGGCGTGCTGGTAGGTGGCTTGATCATTGCGATGTATTTGCCGATCTTCCAACTGGGCTCCGTCGTCTGATGCCGTTGCTCGACTTCCTGGCCAGCCATGCGCTGGCCTTTGTTTTGTGTGCCGGGGTGTTGGGGCTGCTGGTGGGCAGCTTTCTCAACGTAGTGGTTTATCGCCTGCCCGTGATGCTGGAGCGGGAGTGGAAGGCACAGGCCCGGGAAATCCTGGAATTGCCCACCGAAACGCCACAAAAACCCTTCAACCTCGTGCTGCCGAACTCCCACTGCCCTCACTGCGCGCATGAAATAAAGGCCTGGGAAAACATTCCGCTGCTCAGTTATCTGGCGCTGGGCGGAAAGTGTTCTAGCTGCAAATCGCCGATCAGCAAGCGCTACCCCCTGGTGGAGTTGGCTTGCGGTCTACTGTCGGGCTACGTGGCGTGGCACTTCGGACTGTCCTGGCAAACCGGCGGGATGTTGCTGCTGACCTGGGGCCTGCTGGCGATGAGCCTGATCGATGCCGATCACCAGCTCCTTCCGGACGTGATCGTTCTGCCCTTGCTGTGGCTGGGCCTCATCGCGAACAACTACGGACTCTTCGCGAACGCAACGGATGCGCTCTGGGGCGCAATTGCCGGGTACCTGAGCCTGTGGTCGGTGTATTGGCTGTTCAAGCTCGTCACCGGCAAGGAAGGGATGGGCTACGGAGACTTCAAACTGCTGGCGATGCTGGGCGCCTGGGGTGGCTGGCAGATACTGCCGCTGACCATTCTCCTGTCGTCGCTGGTGGGCGCCATTCTTGGCATCATCACGCTGCGCCTGCGCAAGTCCGAGGCCAGTACACCGATTCCCTTTGGTCCGTATCTCGCGATTGCCGGTTGGATTGCCCTGCTCTGGGGTGATCAAATAACGGCCTCCTATCTGCAATTCGCCGGGTTCCGATGACTTCCCCGCTCTCCCTGGTTCTCTTCAAGGCCATGTCCACCTACGATGACGAAGTACGCCACGCAAAGGCGCCCGCCCTTGCCCTACGTGCCTTCGACCACGCCACGGCAGCCCGATGAAACCCTGGATCCTCGGACTTACCGGCGGAATCGGTAGCGGCAAGAGTGCGGTGGCCGAGCATTTCGTCGACCTGGGCGTCCACCTGATCGACGCCGACCACGTCGCACGCTGGGTCGTGGAGCCTGGGCGCCCCGCGCTGGCACGAATCGCCGAGCATTTTGGCCCGACCGTTCTGCAGGCCGACGGAACACTGGACCGCGGCGCGCTGCGCTCAAGGGTTTTCCAGGACGCCGAGCAGCGACGCTGGCTGGAGAGCCTGTTGCATCCGCTGATCGGCGAGGAGATCGTCAGCTATCTCGCGCAGGCCAAGTCGCCCTACGCGATCCTGGTTTCGCCCCTGCTGATCGAGTCCGGCCAACACCGTCTTACCCAACGGGTGCTGGTCGTGGATGCGCCCGAACAGCTGCAACTGCAGCGCACCATGAGCCGGGACAAGGCGTCCGAAGAGCAGGTCCGCGCCATTCTTCAGGCCCAGGCTCATCGCGAAGAGCGACTGCGCCACGCGGACGACGTACTGATCAACGACAGAGATCTGCCCTGGCTGCGCTCGGAAGTCGAGCGTCTGCACCATTTTTACCTGACATTGCGCGGAGGCCAGCCATGAGCAACCCGATGACCGTCGAATGCCCCACCTGCGGAGCGCCCGTCGAGTGGAGTGCGAAGAGCCCGTCGCGCCCGTTCTGCTCGGAGCGCTGCAAGCTCATCGACTTGGGCGCATGGGCATCCGAGGAGCATGCGATCCCCGGAGACCAGGTGGATGACGAGCTGTTTTCCGGGGAATTGCCGCCGAGAGCGCATTGAGTCCCGCGGGATACCGCCGAAAGGCAGCCGTCGATCGCAAGCGGAAACCTCTCGGGCAGCGGGTCTCCCCTAGTCCAGCCAGACCAGGCTGGCGAAGCGACCGGTAGGGTTGGCGCGGCGGTAGGAGTAGAAGCGCGGATCGCTGAAGGTACAGAAGCCGCCGCCATACACCGCGGTCACGCCACGGGCAGCCAGGCGGATACGCGCCAACTGGTAGATGTCGGCGATGTAGCGCCCGGCGTTGGCGCTCGGCACGAAGGCCCGCTCGGCCTCGCCGTGAGTCCCGATGAACGCGTCGCGAACTTCGGCCCCCACTTCGAATACCTGCGCGCCGATCGCAGGACCGAGCCAGACCAGCAAGGCCTCCCCCTCCACCTCGAGCGCATCCAGCGTCGCCTCCAGCACGCCGCCAGCCAGGCCTCGCCAGCCGGCGTGAGCCGCTGCCACGCGACTGCCAGCGCGGTCGCAGAAGAGCACCGGCAGGCAGTCGGCGGTAAGCACGGCGCAGGCCAAGCCGCGGCGGGCGGTCCAGCAGGCGTCGGCACGGTGGACGGTCTGCAGGTCGGCCTCGACCGCACGCACCGAATGCACCTGGGACAACCAGGCCGGCGCGCAGCCCAGCGTTTGGCTCAAAACATCGCGGTTCGCGGCGACCGCGGACGGATCGTCGCCGACGTGATCGCCGAGGTTGAAGCCGTCATACGGGGGAAGACTGAAGCCGCCGGAGCGGGTGGTGACGCAGGCACGAACGCCGGCGGGTGCCGGCCAATCGGGGAGCAGCCAGTCGTTCAGACGAACGCCTCGTTGTCCTGGCGCAGCAGGGTCAGCAGCCAGACCAGATCGTCGGGCATTGGCGACTCCCACTTCATGCGCTTGCCAGTGACCGGATGATCCAGCTCGAGAAAGCGCGCGTGCAGGGCCTGACGGGGAAACTGCTTGAGAGTTTCCACCAGGGTGGCGCTGGCGGCCGGCGGAATGCGGAAGCGGCCGGCGTACACCGGATCGCCCACCAGCGGGAAACCGACGTGGGTCATGTGCACGCGGATCTGGTGAGTGCGCCCGGTTTCCAGCTTGATGCGGGCATGCGTGTGCGAGCGGAAGCGCTCCAGCACGCGGTAGTGACTGACCGCCGGCTTGCCACCGTCGATCACCGCCATGCGCTGACGCTGCGCGGAGCTGCGTCCGATCGGAGCATCGATCTTCCCGCCGGAAGTGATCACGCCGATGACGATGGCCTCGTAGATGCGGCTGACGCTGCGCGCCTGCAGCTGCGCGACCAGTTTGGTCTGCGCCTCGAGCGTCTTGGCGACCACCATCAGGCCGGTGGTGTCCTTGTCCAGGCGATGGACGATGCCGGCACGCGGTACGTTCACCAGGTCCGGCGCATGGTGCAGCAGCGCATTGAGCAGCGTGCCATCGGCGTGCCCGGCCGCCGGGTGAACGACCAGGCCGGAGGGCTTGTCCAGCACCAGCAGATGCTCATCCTCGTAGACGATGTTCAGCGCGATGTCCTGCGCCACCCAGTCGCCCTGAGCTTCCTGCTCGGCGTTGAGTTCGAGCACGGCGCCGCCGTAAACGATGTCCCGCGGACGTAGCACACCGCCGTCTACGGTGAGCGAGCCGTCCTTGATCCAGGCGGAAAGGCGCGAACGCGAATGTTCGGGAAAGACCTGGGCCGCGACCTGATCGAGACGTTGCCCGCCGAGTTCGGTGGGGACCGAAGCGTGCAGTTGGATGGCTTGCTTGCTGATAGGAGACATGCTCGGAAAGGCAGGGCGTAGCCTTTGGTTCGGCTGCGCGCTTGTGGTTAAATACGGCGTCTTTGCCCCGGCACAACCGGGGCGTCCACTATAACAGGACGGCCGCGCACGAGACAGCCAGCCGTCACAGGGACGCAAGCCGATATGCAAGTGAAACACCTGCTGCTGATCGCCACCCTCGCCCTCACCGCAGCCTGTTCCTCGAACAAGGAAGTGGTCGACGAGAATCTGAGCGAGGCCGAGCTGTACCAGCAGGCCCAGGAAGCCCTCAGCGATAACAGCTACAACAGTGCAATCGCCAAACTCAAGGCCCTGGAGTCACGCTACCCGTTCGGCCGCTATGCCGAGCAGGCGCAGTTGGAGCTGATCTACGCCAACTACAAGAACGTCGAGCCGGAAGCCGCCAAGTCCTCGGCGGAACGCTTCATTCGTCTGCACCCGCAGCACCCGAACGTCGACTACGCCTATTACCTCAAGGGCTTGGCCTCGTTCGACCAGGATCGCGGCCTGCTGGCGCGCTTCCTGCCGCTGGACATGACCAAGCGTGACCCCGGCGCCGCGCGCGATTCGTACAACGAGTTCGCCCAACTGACCAGCCGCTACCCGAACAGCCGCTACGCGCCCGACGCCAAGCAGCGCATGATTTACCTGCGCAACCTGCTGGCCGCCTACGAAGTGCACGTCGCCCACTATTACCTGACCCGCGAGGCCTACGTGGCCGCCGCCAACCGCGGCCGTTACGTGGTGGAGAACTTCCAGGAAACCCCTTCGGTAGGCGATGGCCTGGCGATCATGGTCGAGTCCTACCAGCGCCTCGGCCTGGACGACCTGGCTGCCACCAGCCTGGAAACCCTGAAGCTGAACTATCCGGACAACGCCAGCCTGGTCGATGGCAAGTTCGTGCCGCGCGAAGAGGAGGCCGACAACCGCTCCTGGCTGGCCAAGGCCACCCTCGGCTTCATCGAAAGCGACACGCCGCTGCCGCCGGGCGAGACCCGCGCCAGCCAGGACGTGATCAAGCAGTACGAGGACGCCCAGGAATCGATTCCGCAGGAACTGATCAACCAGGACGGTGCCGATGCAAAAGCCCCTGAAGCCGAGGCGCCGAAGAAGCGCTCCTGGTTCAGCCGCCTGACCTTCGGCCTGTTCGACTGAGTCGACTGCGCTGAGAAAAAAAAGGGCCCGCGAGGGCCCTTTTTCTTTTCCTGTCATTAGCGCCCGGACTGCCGGACGCAGACTCTCGCGGAGCAGCGGTGCCCTGGGTTTTCCCGCCGGCGAGATCGCCCGTGCCCCTCGGCCTCAGTGATCGTGATGCAGGTAGCTCGCCTGCTTCGGCAGGCGCAGGCTGACGAAGAAGGTCAGTACCAGCATGCCCGACACGTACCAGTAGAACGTCTCCTCCATGCCGATGCTCTTCAGGCCGAGGGCGACGTATTCCGCCGAACCACCGAACAGGGCGTTGGCCACCGCGTAGGACAGGCCGACGCCGAGCGCGCGGATTTCCGCGGGGAACATCTCGGCCTTCACCAGACCGGCGATCGAGGTGTACAGGCTGACGATGGCCATCGCCAGGATGATCAGGCCGAACGCCGCGAACGGGCTGCTGACTTCCTTAAGCGCGGTCAGGATCGGATAGGTGCAGAGCGCTCCGAGGGCGCCGAACCAGAGCATCGAGGCGCGCCGGCCGATCCTGTCCGACAGCATGCCGAACAGCGGTTGCATCAGCATGTAGACGAACAATGCGAAGGTCATCACGGCGCTGGCGGTCTTCGCGCTCATGCCGCTGGTATTGACCAGGTACTTCTGCATGTATGTGGTGAACGTGTAGAAGATCAGCGAGCCCCCGGCGGTGTAGCCAAGCACGGTGAAGAACGCTGCCTTGTGGTGCCGGAACAATTCGCCGAGGGTGCCGGCCTCCTTGCGCCCCAGGTCTTCGGTCTTCGCCGTTTCATTCAGCGAGCGGCGCAGGTACAGCGAGATCAGTGCCGCCAGCGCGCCAACCACGAAGGGGATCCGCCAGCCCCAGGCCCGCAGTTCATCCTCGCTCAGCACCTGCTGGAGAATCACCACCACCAGCACGGCGAGCAACTGGCCGCCGATCAGGGTGACGTACTGGAACGAGGAAAAGAAACCACGTTGCCCGCGCAGCGCCACCTCGCTCATGTAGGTCGCGGTGGTACCGTACTCGCCGCCTACCGACAGCCCCTGGAACAGGCGCGCCAGCAGCAGCAGGAAGGGCGCGAGCGCGCCAATGGTCTCGTAGGTCGGCAGGCAGGCGACCACCAGCGAGCCGCCGCACATCATCAGCACCGAGATCATCATCGAGGTCTTGCGCCCGCGTTTGTCGGCGATGCGGCCGAACAGCCAGCCGCCGATGGGACGCATCAGGAAGCCCGCGGCGAACACCCCGGCGGTGTTCAGCAACTGAACCGTGGGGTCGTCCTTGGGAAAGAAGGCCTGGGCGAAGTAGATCGCGCAGAAGGCGTAGACATAGAAGTCGAACCATTCGACCAGGTTGCCGGACGAGGCGCCGACGATGGCGAAAATGCGCTTGCGGCGCTCCTCTGATGAGTAATGCGGGGTGTCGGTCATCGGGAAGTCTCTTTGCGAGAGTGTTCTTACCCTGACCTGTAACGGGATATGTCGTTCAACGCAGAAGTGGACGTACGGTCCGCAGCGGCGGATATCTTCCGCCGCCATGGACCGTTCCGAGGGCTCAGTCGCCGATCTGCCAGCCCGAGGTGATCGGGTAACGGCGGTCGCGGCCGAAGCCGCGCTGGGTCACGCGCACGCCAACGGCCGCCTGGCGCCGCTTGTACTCGTTGAGATCGACCAGGCGCAGCACCCGGCGCACCGTCTGCTCGTCGAAACCCTCGGCGATGATCGCGTTGGCCGACAGGTCATGCTCGACGTACAGACGCAGGATCTCGTCGAGCACCGGATACGGCGGCAGCGAATCCTCGTCCTTCTGGTCCGGCGCCAGTTCGGCGGACGGCGGACGGTCGATGACCCGCTGCGGGATCACCGGGCCGAGCGTGTTGCGGTACTCGCAGAGGCGGAACACCAGGGTCTTCGGCACATCCTTGAGCACATCGAAGCCGCCGGCCATGTCGCCATAGAGCGTCGCGTAACCGACTGCCATCTCACTCTTGTTGCCGGTGGTCAGCACCAGATAGCCCTTCTTGTTGGAGATCGCCATCAGCAAGGTGCCACGGCAGCGCGCCTGCAGGTTTTCTTCCGTGGTGTCGCGGCCGAGGCCTTCGAATACCGGCGCCAGGGTGGCGAGGAACGATTCCACCATCGGCGCGATGGGCAGCACGCTGTACTTCACGCCAAGCGCGTCGGCCTCTTCCTCGGCATCTTCCAGGCTCATCTGCGCGGTGTAGTGATACGGCATCATCACCGCCTCGACCTGCGCCGCGCCGAGCGCATCCACCGCCACCGCCAGCGTCAGCGCCGAATCGATGCCGCCGGAGAGGCCGAGCACCACGCCCTTGAAGCCGTTCTTGCGCACATAGTCGCGCACCCCGACGACCAGCGCCTGGTAAACGCTGGCCTCGATGCCGGGCAACGCCGCGCAGGCGGCCGGCAGCGGCTGCAGGCGCTCGCCATCGAACGTCAGTTCGACCGGCAGCAGCACGTCGGCGAAGGGTTCGGCGCGCTGGGTCACCTGCCCGTCGGCGGAAATCACGCAACTGCCGCCGTCGAACACCAGCTCGTCCTGCCCGCCGACCTGGTTCACGTAGATGATCGGCATGCAGCAGTCGGTGGCGCGACCGGCCAGCAGGCACTCGCGTTCGGCCTGTTTGTCGAGGTGGAAAGGCGAGGCGTTGAGGCTGAGCATCAGCTTGGCACCCGCCGCCCTGGCCTGGGCGATCGGCTCGGGGAACCAGATGTCCTCGCAGATCGTCACCGCCACTGGCACGCCCTTCACTTCGATCACACAGGGCCGCGCGCCGGATTCGAAATAGCGTTTCTCGTCGAAGACCCGGTAGTTGGGCAGCTTCTGCTTGTAGTAACGCGCCAGCAGCACGCCATCGGCGAGCACCCCGCAGGCGTTGTAGCGGGTTTCGCCCACCTGCCAGGGGTAACCGACCACCAGGTAGATGCCGCTGACCTCGTCCTTGATGCGCTGCAGGCCCTGCTCGATGCGTGCCTGCATGCTCGAGCGCAGCAGCAGGTCTTCCGGCGGATAGCCGCACATGGCCAGCTCGGGGAAGACGATCAGATCGGCCTTCATCCGGTCGCGCGCATCGAGCGCGGCGGCGATGATCCGCTCGACATTGCCGTGTATGTCGCCCACCGGCAGATTCATCTGGGCCATCACGACCCGCAGGGTTTGGCTCATGCCGCCTCCACGATTCCATTGATCTTGCATGCCGCTGCGAAAAGAGGCACCCGCTGGGCGTATTCTCCCGTATCCCGCCAGCCGGTAACAGCGCTTCGGCCACAACCTCCGCCGGCGATGCGTTCATCGCTGTGCTCGCCCCGCGGGCTTGGCTAAACTGCCTGCCTTTCCTCACCAAGCGAGCGTCATCGCATGTTTCGTCTGCTGCTATGGGCCGCGCTGATCGCGGCGGCTTACTGGTTGTGGCGACGGGCCACACGCCCTGCCCGTCCGGTTGAAAAGCCGGAAAGCGCCACGCCGATGGTCCGTTGCGCGCACTGCGACATCCACCTTCCGCGCGAACATGCACTGGCACAGGGCGAACGCTGGTACTGCAGCCAGAAACACCTGGAACAAGGCGCCAAGCCCGGTGCCCGATAGTTCCCTGCCGCTGAGCAGCGCCGCCAGCCCACGGATGCTGCGCCTCTATCACCTGTACCGGCTGACCATCGGCCTGGTCCTGGTGCTGCTCATCTCCAGCGACCTCGACGACCAGTTGCTCGACCTGGCCCAGGGGCCGCTGTTCCGCTACGGCAGTTGGCTGTACCTGATCGTCAACATCGTCATTGCGGTACTGCTGCAACGCCCGCGCCACCTGCTGCAAGTGTTCAGCCTGGCGATGTTCGACGTGACCATGCTGTCGGCGCTGTTCTATGCAGCCGGCGGTACGCCAAGCGGCATCGGCAACCTGATGATCGTCGCCGTGGCGATCGCCAACATCCTGTTGCGCGGGCGCATCGGCCTGCTGATCGCGGCCGTGGCCTCGATCGGCATGATCTACCTGACCTTCTACCTGAGCCTCGCCCGCCCCGCGGCAGCCTCGCAGTTCGTCCAGGTAGGCGCACTCGGCGCGCTGTGCTTCGCCGCCGCGCTGTTCGTCCAGACCCTGAGCAAGCGCCTGCGCCATTCCGAAACCCTGGCCGAACAACGCGCCAGCGACGTCGCCAGCCTGGAGACGCTCAATGCCCTGATCCTGCAGCGCATGCGTACCGGCATTCTGGTGCTCGACGAACAGCGCCAGGTGCTGCTGGCCAACCAGGGCGCGCTGAACCTGCTCGGCAGCGACCACCTCGCCGGCGAATCCCTGGCGGCACGCTGCCCGACGCTGGTCGAGCGCCTCCAGCAATGGCGCGACAACCCGACGATGCTGCCGCGCAGCATCGTCGCGGTGCCCGGCGGGCCGATCCTGCAACCCAGCTTCATCGCCCTGCAGCGCGGTGAGGAGCAGCAGGTGCTGGTGTTCCTCGAGGACATTTCGCAGATCGCCCAGCAGGCGCAGCAGCTCAAGCTGGCATCGCTCGGCCGCCTGACCGCCGGCATCGCCCACGAGATCCGCAACCCGCTTGGCGCCGTCAGCCATGCCGCGCAGTTGCTGCAGGAGTCGGAAGGCCTGGAGGCGCCGGACAAGCGCCTGGCGCAGATCATCCAGGACCATTCGCGGCGGATGAACCTGGTGATCGAGAACGTGCTGCAACTGTCCCGCCGGCGCCAGGCCGAGCCGCAACTGCTCGACCTGAAGTACTGGCTGCACCGTTTCGTCGGCGAATACCGCAGCGCGTCCGGACCGAACCAGACGCTGCACATCGAGACCCACGGCAGCAGCCTGCAAACGCGCATGGACCCTCACCAGCTGAGCCAGGTGCTGACCAACCTGATCGAGAACGGACTGCGCTACAGTGCACAGAACAACGATCGGGGCCAGGTCTGGCTGCGGCTGTTCCGCGATGCCGACAGCGACCTGCCCGTCCTCGAAGTGCTGGACGACGGGCCAGGCGTGCCCCAGGAGCAGATCGAGCATATTTTCGAGCCGTTCTACACCACCGAAAACAAGGGCACCGGCCTGGGCCTGTATATTTCCCGTGAGCTGTGCGAGAGCAACCAGGCGCGCCTCGACTACAAACCCCGCGAAGAGGGCGGCAGCTGCTTCCGCGTCACCTTCGCCCACCCGCGCAAACTGAGCTGACCATGACCGCTCGACAGAGAGCCCTGATCGTCGACGACGAGCCCGATATCCGCGAACTCCTGGAGATCACCCTGGGGCGGATGAAACTCGACACGCGCAGCGCCCGCAATGTCAAGGAGGCGCGCGAATGGCTGGCGCGCGAGCCCTTCGACCTGTGCCTCACCGACATGCGCCTGCCCGACGGCACCGGCCAGGATCTGGTGCACTACATCCAGCAGCGCCACCCGCAGGTCCCGGTGGCAATGATCACCGCCTACGGCAGCCTGGATACCGCGATCAACGCGTTGAAGGCCGGCGCCTTCGACTTCCTCACCAAACCCGTGGACCTCGCCCGCCTGCGCGAACTGGTCGCCACCGCGCTGCGCCTGCATGCACCGGGCAACGACCCGGCCAGCGTCGACGAGCGACTGATCGGCGATTCGCCGCCGATGCGCACCTTGCGCAAGCAGATCGAGAAGCTCGCGCGCAGCCAGGCGCCGGTCTACATCAGCGGCGAATCCGGCACCGGCAAGGAACTGGTCGCACGGCTGATCCACGAACGCGGTCCGCGCGGCGAGCAGCCGTTCGTCCCGGTGAACTGCGGCGCGATTCCCTCAGAGTTGATGGAAAGCGAATTCTTCGGCCACAGGAAAGGCAGCTTCACCGGCGCCATCGAGGACAAGCTGGGGCTCTTCCAGGCGGCCAACGGCGGAACGCTGTTCCTCGACGAGGTGGCCGACCTGCCGCTACCGATGCAGGTCAAGCTGCTGCGCGCGATCCAGGAAAAAGCCGTGCGCGCCGTGGGTGGCCAGCAGGAAGTGGTGCTCGACGTGCGCGTGCTCTGCGCCACCCACAAGGACCTCGCCGCCGAGGTCGCCGCCGGACGTTTCCGCCAGGACCTGTACTACCGGCTGAACGTCATCGAACTGCGCGTGCCGTCCTTGCGCGAACGCCGCGAGGACATTCCGCAGTTGGCGACGAACATGCTCAGCCAACTGGCGGCGGGCAGCCAGCCCGCCACGCTGCACGGCGAAGCCCTGGAGAAGCTCAAGAGCTACCGCTTCCCCGGCAACGTCCGTGAGCTGGAGAACATGCTCGAGCGCGCCTACACGCTGTGTGAGGACGATCAGATCAGGCCGGAGGACCTTCGCCTCGCCGATGCCCCGGGCGCGGGCGATACGGCCGACGGCAACCTGGCGCAGGTGGACAACCTCGAGGACCATCTGGAGGAGATCGAGCGCAAGCTGATCATGCAGGCACTCGAGGAAACGCGCTGGAATCGCACCGCCGCGGCGCAACGCCTCGGCCTGACCTTCCGTTCGATGCGCTATCGGCTGAAGAAGCTGGGGCTGGACTGAAGCGATCGATGGGCTCGCGCCCATCGATCGGCTGTCCTCAGATGCGCCCGGCAGGCATGTAGGGCGTGGGATCGATGATCGGCTCGCGCCCAGCCATCAGATCCGCCAATAGCTGACACGAGGCCGGGGCCAGCACCAGACCGTTGCGGAAATGCCCGCAGTTCAGCCAGAGCCCGTCGTGTCCCGGCAGCGGACCAATGAACGGAATGCCCTCCGGCGAACCGGGACGCAAACCCGCCCAGTGCCCCACCACCTCGGCATCGGCCAGCGCCGGCAGCAGCTCGATGGCCGACGCCTTCAGGCTCGCCAGCGCCTCGTCGGTGGGCGTCTTGTCGAAGCCTTCGTACTCCAGCGTGCTGCCGATCAGAACGTGCCCGTCACGGCGCGGAATCGCGTAGCGCCCCTTGGCCAGGACCATGCTCGGCAGGAAGTCCTCGGCGCACTTGAACAGGATCATCTGCCCCTTGACCGGCTCGACGGGCAACTCGATGCCGAGGGTCGCCAGCAACTCGGCACTCCAGGCCCCCGCGGCGAGCACGACCTGGTCCGCGCGAATCTCGCCCTGCTCGGTCAGCACGCCGCGAATCCTGGCGCTCTCGCGGATGAACCCCGTCACAGGGCAATGCTCAAGCAGTGTCACGTTGGGCATCCCCAGCACGGCCGCCCGCAGCGAGCGCACCAGACGCGGGTTGCGGATGTTTGCCACGCCGCTCATGTGAATCGCGCTGGAGAAGCCCGAGCCCAAGGGCGGGACGGCGTCGTGCACCGCCGCGATGTCCACCGACTGCAGCGGCCGACCCTGCTCCCGCGCCCAGGCCAGCGCCAGCGGCTCGTCATCAAGGTCCAGCCAGTAGAGCCCGGTAACGTGCACTTCGGGATCGATCGCTGTCTCCTCGAAGAGCCGTTCGGCCAGATGCGGGTAATAGTCCTGCGACCAGTGCGCCAGCGCCGTCACCGCCGCGCTGTAGCGCCACGGATAGAGCGGCGAAACGATCCCGCCGCCGGCCCATGAAGACTCGCGCCCGACATCGCCCTTATCTAGCAGGCTCACGTCATAACCCTGCTCGGCCAACAACCGCGCGCTGAGCAAGCCGATTGCACCGCCACCTACCACCAGAACCTTGTTCAAAACCATCCTCCACGCGTCAACGGGTCACCCCCGCGCCGATTGAAATCGCTCCATCGCGAACTACAAAAACAGAGCAGCCAGGAATGCTGCGAAATTTTCTCAAGGAAGAACACGATATGAACAGCACTGATTCGCTCGGCTTCACATTAATAGAGCTGCTGATAACCCTCAGCGTCCTTTCAGTCGCCGCGAGTATCGGCGTGCCGTCGTTCATCCATTTGATCGAAAGCAACCAACAGCAAACATTACGCAACACCCTGCTCGCCCAGTTGCAAACGGCGCGTGGGCAGGCCGTGTTCAGGGGAAGGAACATCGAGCTTTGCGGGTCCGGCCAAGCCAACGACTGCGACAACGCCTGGGCTAGCGGGTTGATGGTACGAGATGCAGATACGGGCGAGGTCCTCGTGTTCCAACCGTTGAAGGCAACCGGCACCCTGAAGTGGACGGGTTCGATCAACCACCAAAGCGTCGTCTACAACAGCAACGGTGCCAGCCCGGCGAGCAATGGCCGGTTCGTTTACTGCAGCAAGGATTCAAAAGCGCTCTGGCAAATCGTGATCAACAGACAAGGGCGCTTCCGCCAGGCAGAGGGGCTGGAAAGCGGACAGAGCCACAGCACCCTGTGTGGCTGATATCAACGCGTTACCAGTCATCCCTCTGGCTGTCCCGCCTGTCCCGACGGGTACGACAGGCCGCGCCTCCCAGGCAAGAATATCCAATCGTAATCTTGGAGATTTTTCATGCCGAAGCGCGCCCGTCTGTCAGGCTTCACCTTGATAGAGCTCATGGTGGTAGTGACACTACTCGGCATCTTCGCAGCTATAGCGGTGCCGAGCTTCACCACCCTGATCAATAACAACCGCGTGCAGGGAGCCAGCGCAGAATTCCATGCACTTCTGCAGTTCGCTCGGAGCACCGCCGTCAGTAGACGCACGCCAGTGACTGTCAGCGCCTCCAGCGGCACCTGGTCAGCCACCATCGGCAGTTCGACGGTCACCAGCTTGCGCACCTTCACTCCCACCTACGTGGCGGTATCGGCGAATCCGGCAAGCATCGAATTCAAGCCCGACGGCACCGCGGCCAACGCGACCTACACGATCTGCGCGAACGATGAAGCGGCCAACGGCTTTCAGATCATCGTTCAAACCACAGGCATGAGCCGAATGTCCGCCAGAGGCAAGAGCGCCTCCAACTCCTCGACCGCCCTCACGAGTTGCACATCATCATGAATGATATATCTCGCCAGTCTGGTTTCAGCATGATCGAGGTGTTGGTGACCTTTCTTCTGATAACCATCGGGATTCTCGGGATGGTCGCGTTGCAGGGAAAGACGATCGCCTACACGAAAGACTCCTCCCAGCGAAACACTGCGGCGATGCTCGCTGACGATCTATTCGAACTCATACGCGCTAATCCCGACGCCATACTATCGGCCGACGGAAATCTGAAGGCGAGCACTGGCGATTACTACAAGGCCAAAGGAAGCGATTTCCCCAGCGCTCCAAGTTCCTGCGCCACGACGCCCTCTTCGGCCTCACAGCAACTCGCCTGCTGGGCGCAAGAGGCCAGCAAGCTGCTTCCGGGTGCCGCCGACTTACTGAACAGCGAATTCTACGTCTGCCGCTCTACATCCCCGGGACCCTCGGGATGTGGCTCCGCCGGTTCGGCTATTGAGATCCAACTGGCGTGGAAAGTTAAAAGCGGTGAATGCCTTGAGGAAACGCCGTCAGAAGACACAACCATTTGCTACTACCGACTGCGTAGTGAGCCATGAGGACGCCGAAATGAGAGGACATGGCCAGGACGGTTTATCTTTGGTGGAGCTGATGGTGGCGTTGGCGATCAGCAGCTTCCTGATTCTTGGCGTAACCCAGATTTATCTGGATAACAAACGCAACTACCTCTTCCAGCAGGGGCAGTCAGAAAACCAGGAAAATGGCCGCTTCACACTTCAGTTGCTTGAACAGCAACTGGCGAAAGCAGGTTTTCGACGCCGACCGGATGATCAGCTCGACTTTGCCTTCCCCGCAGTCACGGCCTCCCAAACCGGGATAACAGACTGCGCTTTCGCTGCAGGTGAAGTCGTGAAAAGCGTGAACGCGAAAACGCTATGCATCCGATATCAACCCCGAGATACCGCCGAAGTAGATTGTCTGGGTAACGGCCGCTCCGCAAACAACGCCGCCATCGCGCAGCCCTACACCTCCCCTGTAGAAAACTTCGTCGAAAAAATTGGCGTGAATGATAGCGGCCAGCTCATCTGCACCAGTAAGAACGCTTCAGGCGAAACCTCGGGTGTTCTTGTCGATGGAATAACCGACATACGTTTCGACTACGGGGTAAATACAACCGAGGACAGAGAGGTAACGAGCTTCAAAGTTACCCCTGCCGGCGGAGACTTCATTCGAGTCGTTCGCTACTCCGCACTGATGTCCACATCCCAGGGAAATATCAGCCAGGACGTGCAGTTCAAAACCTATAAAGAGTGGTATGGCGAAGACGCTACAGCGCCGAACGATGGGAAGATTTACCAGATTGCGAAAAGCACCATGACATTACGGAATCAGATGCCATGAAAACACCATCAAGCATAAAGAATAACCAGAACGGCGCCGCGCTTTTTATCGCGCTGATCATGCTCCTGGTTATCACGTTGCTCGCCGTTTCCAGCATGCGAGAAACGACGCTGGAGGCCCGAATCACCGCGAACCGACTCGAGAGCAAACGGCTCATGGGCAGCGCGGAAGCAGGATTGAGAGAAGGTGAAAGGAGACTATCAGCCACGATCGCTCCTCCGGAAACCTGCGGCTCCATTCCCTGCATACAAGGAATCGTGACCAACTACAGCACCGACTTCTCCAGCGCCCACGCCTACAGCGGGCTCAAAGGAAATACGTCAATGAACAGGAATGTCCATTGGTACATGAAAAACATCAATGCTGGCGGGGCCAACAACGAAGCAGAGGATCCGGAATACGGCGCCTATGCACAAGGGATTGGAAAGTATTACTACGAAATAAACAGCCAGGCCTATAACGCTCCCTCCGGCACGACCTCGGCCACTACCTGTACTGCGGATGTCGTGTGCTTACGCTCCGTTGTAGCGCGCGTCTACAACAAATGACCATCACTCCAACGGAGAGCAAAATGAAAGCACTTTTCTCTGCAGTTGCAGTCATGGGCATCTTTTCTTTGACGCCGAATGCCCATGCAAATATCGACATTGCCCAAAGCCCGGTTTTTGTAAGCGCTGCCGTACCTCCGCTCAACATGCTCGTCATGGGTCGCGACCACAAGCTGTATTACGAAGCCTACAACGACGCTTCCGATCTAAATGGAGACGGAAAGCTGGATGTTGGATATCGGGGCTACCTGACGAAAGCAAATGGCGGAATCGACTATTACGGCTACTTCAATTCAAAAGTATGTTACACCCATAACGGTACGTACTTCGCACCGGCGCAACTGGGAAGCGGCGATAACGGCAAAGAGTGTTCAGGACAATGGAGTGGCGACTTCCTGAACTACCTGACCACGTCACGCATGGATGCACTTCGAAAGGTTCTTTATGGCGGCTATCGCTCCACCGATAGCAGCAGCCAGACAATCCTGCAAGGTGCCTTCATTCCTCAGGATGCGCATAGTTGGGGGAAGGAATACCAGAGCGTGGCCAGGGATGGGTACGATATCAGGCGTTATACAAACCTGGCCCTCCCCAGCAACGGGTTCTACCACCTGTTTGCCGTAACCTCCACAACCGACAACACCGCCCCCAAGCTACGGGTTTTGAATAACACCTCCTTTCGAATCTGGAACTGGGTTTCCAAGGAGCGCACCGTTGCGGATAGCACATGCGTGAGCAGCACCCGCGCGACAGTTTCTTGCACCACCGGGGGACCGGCGACAGGCTGGGCAATAGTACCGAGCAGCGAGTTTTCAGGCCTTACACTGACAACATGGCCGGACAATATCGCAAGCCCTACCTCGACCGCGCAGATGGATACGCTATTCAATGCCACAAACTCCGCCAACAGCAACAAATGCGGCAGCCAAAGTGTAACGACTATAAAATCTTCAGGCACAAAGAATAGCAACCCATTCAACGGGGCAAAGAGTAACTGCAATAACGATAATTATCACACTCTTATCGAAGGAACACTTAGGCCAACAACGAGCGGCAGCTATCTCTTTTCCATAGACGGAGACGATGCCGTCGATGTCTTTATAAATGGAACGCTTAAAGCAAGCTGGTACAACGGCCATGGCGCTAACCATAACGGCAGCGACACTTATTCCTTCACAATGGACATGGAAGCCAACCAGATCTACACAATCAAGTTCCGCCACGAGGAAGGCAGCGGCGACGACGAGTGGGGTTTCTACTGGAAGCCCGCCGATGCCGTAGCTTCACGAATGGTCGATTACGACATCAGGGTTGAAGCTTGCCCTAGCAACGAAACACTTAGAGAGTCGAACTGCAAAGCGTATCCAAGTGGCGCATACAAGCCTACGGGGATACTTCATGACTACGGCGAAACCAACAGGATGTATTTCGGGCTCCTTTCCGGCTCCTACAAGAAGAACATGAGTGGCGGGACGTTGCGCAGCAATATTCAGAGTTTCGCCAACGAGTTAGATCTGCAGAACGGCCAATTCAGAAGCAATGTGTCCGGCATCGTCGACACCATAAACAAGTTTAGAACCTATGACTTTCGATATAGCGATCACGTATATGGCTGCGGCTTCATAAGCGACCGGGCGATGACTCAGAGTGACACCTGCTATATGTGGGGAAACCCCATAGGCGAAATGATGTATGAAACCATGCGCTATTTCGCAGGCGCCACGACGCCCACTAGCGCTTATGACTACGATAAAGAAGACAGCGCAATTCCCGACAACATCCTTACCCTGCCCAAGCCCGACTGGGCCCCGCCATACGCCAATATAAATGGCGGTCGAAATGCGTACCCAGGCTGCGCCGTTCCCGCCATGACCGTTATCAGTGATATCAACCCCTCCTACGATGTCAAATTGCCAGGCGCTAAACAGAGCTGGCAAGCAGGGAATACCGCGTTTTCCAGCACGGGCAATCCGACCGCGATCAGCACGCTCAATGTTTCCGAAGAAGTCGATGCGATCTGGGAGGCAGAAGGTGGCGGCACGCGGTCGATCTTCATCGGAGAATCGAATGGTGTAAGCGACGGTGCACCCACGGAGAAAGAGGTCAGCAACCTTTCCACGGTAAGAGGGCTTGCGCCCGAGGAACCTACGAAAAGTGGCACATACTACTCGGCTGGGGTGGCTCGATTTGGCGCCAGGCATAACATTGGCGGCGATAAAAAACTCCTGACGTACTCCGTCGCCCTCGCCTCACCACTGCCTAAAATAGAATTCCCCGTTAACGGAAAAAAAGTGACGGTCGTTCCGTTCGCAAAATCCGTACAAACTTCCTATGCGCCCACCAACCAAATCGTAGATTTTTATGTTGAACAAATAGCCAATACCGACACGCAGAACGCAAACATATCGGTCAATAGCGGCCGCCCCTACGCAAAATTCAGAATCAACTATGAAGACGTAGAGCAGGGTGCCGACCATGATATGGATGCCATTGCGCTCTATACGCTTTCTGTCAACTCACAAGGTACGTTGGATATACGCCTGGACTCGGAGTACGCAGCCGGCAGCGCATTGCAAAATATGGGATATGTTATTTCAGGAACCACGCACGATGGCGTCTACTTAGAGATATGTGACCTGCAGAATGACAGCACCACTACCTGCAACAGCACGACGACGTTCTATAAACTCAACACCCCTCCCGGCAGAGCCCCTAACTACTGCGTCGGACGAACGAATGATAATGAATGTAAGAATCTGCCGATAAGCACAACCCGGAACTTTTCAGCATCGGCCACTCCAAGTGCTTCACTGCTGCAAGATCCGCTGTGGTACGCCGCCAAATACGGAACGACCGCAACCAACTGGGACTCGGATTCCGATGGGACACCGGACAACTATTTTCTCGTGACCAACGCACTGACGCTCAAGGCTCAACTCGACAAGGCCTTCGGAGACCTTGATCAACGGCAGAAGTCCATTACTCGCCCTGCTGCGGGACGAGAGCCGCAATCCAACAGCACTGCGACCACTCAGGCAACTTACCGCACCGAGTTCGACACGGACGACTGGAGCGGCGACCTGATAAAGGAAACGCGTACTTCGGCAAACACTATCACCAGCGTATGGAAGGCAAGCGCCAACATCCCGGCCACTCGCAACATATACATGAACAATGGAAGTAATACGGGCTCGAAACTCAGCGCCTTTAGTTGGGCAACATTGGACGGAAAGTCCTTTGCGGGCGTCAACCTGAGGGATTCGCTGAATATAAACCCCGTCACCAATCAGCCGGACAGCGATAGCGCCGGCGCATACGGCCAGGCCAGGGTGAAATTCATCAGGGGCGAAAGCTGTACCGGGCTTTCAGGCTGCGGCACCTTCCGCGTACGCAATAAAAAGATCGGCGACATCGTAGGCTCCAGCCCTGTTCTGGTCAGCGGAGCTCAGTATCTGAACTATGTCGCAGACAGTTTGGACGGGGCTGCAGGGACTTATGCGTCATTCAAGACGGCACAGGCTGCGCGCACCCCGATGGTTTATGTCGGCGCGAATGACGGAATGCTGCATGGCTTCAATGCCAATACGGGTGCGGAAACTTTTGCATTCATACCCACCCCTGTTATTCCGACATTGAATCAACTTACCCGCAGCGACTACACGAGCCAAACCAACGACAACCATCGCTACTATGTGGATGGCTCGTTAAGCGTGACCGACGTTTACTTTGGAAGCGCCTGGCACACTGTTCTCGTGGGCACGCTTGGGGCCGGCGGCCGGGGCGTATTTGCACTGGATGTAACGGACCCCGAGTCGATAAAACTGTTGTGGGAGTTCACCAGCGACACGGCGGCAAGCAAAAGCTGCGATGCGTCCAACAACTGCGTAAGCGATCTGGGGCAAACCCTGGCTACACCAGTGGTAGCGAGATTGCACTCCAACTCATGGGCAGCGGTCATTCCAAATGGCTACAACAGCCCCAACAACGGTTCAGGCAAGGCGGTCCTGTTTGTCCTCGATATACAGACCGGAGCCCTGCTGAAAAAACTGGATGCGTTCGCAGCCACCGGAACCAACGGTTTGTCGACGCCGAAACTGGCGGACAACAATAGCGATGGCGTAGCGGACTATGCCTATGCAGGGGATCTGCAGGGCAATATGTGGCGATTCGATCTACTGAAAACCACGCCCTCTACAGCAGACCCATTAGGTCCATTTAATCGATCAGGAGACGCATCCAGCATTGCCGACCAATTCAGGGTTGCTTTCGGTGGGGCTCCGCTCTATAGCGCCAAGGACTCGGACTCGAATGCACAGCCGATCACTTCGGCTCCCGCGCTGATTCGCCACCCCTCCCGACTGGGCTACATCGTGGCGTTCGGCACCGGCCGCTATCTGGGCACCACCGACAAGGTCAGCCCCTTCAAGATGCAGACGCTCTACGGCGTGTGGGATCGCCAGACAAAAGGCGAAGAGGCCGGAAGCACACCCACGCTGACGCGCGCGAAGCTGCAGGAACAAACCATTACCTCCGAGAGTCTGGGCGCAACATTCGGTAGTGAAACCCGGGATGTGCGCATCCTGAGCAACACCGGAGTCAGTTGGTATTCGGCAACCAATATGTCAGGTAAATACGGCTGGAGACTGGATCTCTCGACCTCCACCAGTTCCAATGGGGAGAGGATCGTCGATGATCCGATCAAGCGCGGCGATGTCCTGATCGTTGGCAGCCGCACGCCAAACTCGGACCCCTGCGAATCGGGGATGGACGGTTTCTACTACGGAATCAACCCGGCGACGGGCGGCCGTACGACATTCAACGTGTTCGACTTGAACGGAGATGGCGTGGTGAATAGCCTGGACTCGTCCGGCACGCCGATTAGCGGTGTGGGCGCCTCCAACGTGGGCGGGAACACGCTCATTTCCGGCCCCAACATAACGGATGCTCCATGTTTGCTCGACTCAACGGGCAAATGCACCAATATCAATTTGGGTAGCGGATCCAGCGGCCGTCAAAGCTGGCGTGTACTACCCGGGAGCGCACTCTGATGCTGATCACCGAACAAAACAAACGCCGTAGTGCGGGCTTCACCCTGATAGAGATGATGATCACAGTAGCGATCGTCGCCATCCTGGCGGCCATCGCCTATCCGAGTTATCAGCAATATGTATTGAGGGCCAACCGGACGGAGGCACAGGCTCTGCTGAACGATGCCGCCGCACGCCAGGAGCGTTATTTCGCACAAAACAATACGTACGTGACGGCGCAATCCGACATTGGAAAGCTGCAACTCAAGAATACGACTGGTTCGGGGAACGACACCGTCGTCAAGTCCGAAACGGACAAGTACAAGCTCACCGTGAGCAACCCCAACGGCAGTGGCGGCTATCTGTTGACCGCCACACCCCAGGGCTCCCAAACAGCCGACACCGCATGCGGGAACCTCACGCTGAATGCAATCGGCACCCGTGGCGTCAGTGCCTCCGGGGCCGATCCGAAGAACTGCTGGAAATAATCTGCGAGGCGGGTAAAGCGCTTAGATAGCCTTCACCCGCAACTCCTTCGGCATGGAGAACGTGATGTTCTCCGGCCTGCCGAGCAATTCCTCGGCGCCGCTGGCGCCCCACGCATGGAGCTGCTCGATTACCCCGCGCACAAGCACTTCCGGTGCCGAGGCGCCGGCGGTAATGCCGATCTTCTGGCAACCTTCGAACCACTCGCGCTTGAGGTCCTCGGCACCATCGATGAGATAGGCCGGAGTGCTCATGCGTTCTGCCAACTCGCGCAGGCGGTTGGAGTTGGAGCTGTTGGGGCTACCCACCACCAGCACCAGGTCGCAGTCGGCAGCGAGCTGCTTGACCGCATCCTGGCGGTTCTGGGTGGCGTAGCAGATGTCGTCCTTGCGCGGACCGCCGATGGCGGGAAACTTCGTCCGCAGGGCGTCGATCACCCGGCTGGTGTCATCCATCGACAACGTGGTCTGGGTGACGAACGCCAGCGACTCCGGATCGCGCACGATCAGGGAGGCGACGTCCTCCTCGTCCTCCACCAGGTAGATCGAGCCGCCGTTGGCGGTGTCGTACTGGCCCATGGTGCCCTCGACTTCCGGGTGCCCCTCGTGGCCGATGAGGATGCACTCGCGGCCGTCGCGACTGTAGCGGGCGACCTCAAGATGCACCTTGGTCACCAGCGGGCAGGTCGCATCGAATACCTTCAGGCCGCGTCTTTCGGCTTCCTGGCGCACCGCCTGGGATACGCCGTGGGCGCTGAAGATGACGATGACGTTGTCCGGCACCTGATCCAGCTCGTCGACGAAGATCGCCCCGCGCGAACGCAGATCCTCCACCACGAACTTGTTGTGCACGACTTCATGGCGCACGTAGATCGGCGGACCGAACACCTCGAGGGCACGATTGACGATCTCGATGGCGCGGTCGACACCGGCGCAGAAGCCACGGGGATTGGCGAGTTTGATGAGCATGACGAATCTCGGCGCACGGGGCTTGGACGGGCAGTTTAACTGCCTCTGCTCCCCCTGGGTTCAAAGGGGCCGCGGCGGGACGATCGCCCCACCGTCTCGTAAAGGTGTTACAGGGCGACGACGTCGATGATCTCGACATCGAAGGTCAGCTGCTTGCCGGCCAGGGGGTGGTTGAAATCGACGGTCACCTGCTTGTCGTCGAAGGCTTTGACCACGCCCGGCAGTTCGGTATTGGCGGCATCGTTGAAAATCACCAGCAGCCCCTCGGACAGCTCCATGCCCTCGAACTGCCCGCGCGGCATGACCTGCACGTTCTGCACGTTGGGCTGGCCGAAGCCATGCTCGGGCTCCACGGTCAGGCTGCGCTTGTCGCCCGCCTTGAGGCCATAGAGCGCCTGCTCGAATCCCGGCAACAGGTTGCCGTCGCCGACGCTGAAGGTGGCGGGCTGCTTGTCGAAGGTCGTGTCGACCACATCGCCGCTCGCCAGCTTGAGGGCGAAATGCAGGGTGACGCGGGTGTCCGAGCCGATACGCTGCTCAGTCATGTACGGTTTCTCCAGACTTCTTGGTCTTGAACATGTCCAGCGCCAGCATGAGGGCGCCTACGGTGATCCCGCTATCGGCGAGGTTGAAGGCCGGGAAGTACCAACGGTTCTGCCAGTGCACCAGGATGAAGTCGACCACGTGGCCGAGCAGCATGCGATCGAGCAGGTTGCCCAGCGCGCCGCCCAGCACCAGCGCGAGCGCGATCGCCAGCCAGGTTTCGTCGTGCTTCAGGCGTTTCATCCAGACCACCAGCACGGCGCTGACGCCGACCGCGATCAGCGCGAACAGCCAGCGCTGCCAACCGGACTCGTCGGCCAGGAAACTGAACGCGGCGCCGGTGTTGTAGGCCAGGGTCCAGCTGAAATAGTCAGGGATCACCACGACCTGCTGATACAGCCGCAGGGTTCCCTCGAAGTAGAACTTCGTCGCCTGGTCCAGAACGAACACCAGCACGCTGATCCATAGCCAGGGGAGTTTGCCGAAGCGGGACGTCATACAGTCTCCAGATGCAACCAAGGGTCCTGGGGCACGCGTGCGCGCCCCGTCTATCGGACGATGCTCGATCAGGCGAAGTGCCGGATCTCACCCGAACCGAACGCATTGCTTGCGCAACGTCCACAGATGTCCGGATGCGCAGGGTCGACGCCGATGTCGTCGCGGAAGTGCCAGCAGCGCGGGCATTTCTCGAAGGTCGACTTGCGCACCAGCAGCTTGAGGCCCTGCAATTCGCTCTGCACCGCCTCGGCGGGCGCCTGCTCCAGCGGCTGTACCTCGACGCGCGAGGTGATCAGCACGAAGCGCAGGTCCTCGCCCAGCTTGTTCAGCACCTCGACCAGCGCCCCTTCGCCGAACAGCACGATGTCCGCCTGCAGGTTGCCGCCAATCGTCTTGGCGTTGCGCTGGTTTTCCAGCTCCTTGTTGACCGCGACCTTCACGGCCATGACCTGCTCCCAGAAGGCGCGGTCCAGGTCGAAGCCCAGCGGCAACTCGGCAAGGCCCTCGTACCAGGTGTTGAGCATCACCGACTCGTTGCGTTCGCCCGGCAGGTACTGCCAGATCTCGTCGGCGGTGAAGGAAAGGATCGGCGCGATCCAGCGCACCAGCGCTTCGGCGATGTGGTACATCGCGGTCTGGCAGGAACGCCGCGCCACGCTGTCCGCCGCGGTGGTGTACTGGCGGTCCTTGATGATGTCGAGGTAGAAGCCGCCCAGCTCCTGCACGCAGAAGTTGTGCACCTTCTGGTAGACGTTCCAGAAACGGTACTCGTCGTAGGCCTCGACGATCTCGCGCTGCAGCAAAAGTGTGCGGTCGACCGCCCAGCGATCCAGTGCGAGCATGTCCTCGGCCGGCAGCAGGTGCTGCTGCGGGTCGAAGCCATTGAGGTTCGAGAGCAGGAAGCGCGCGGTGTTGCGGATGCGCCGGTAGGCGTCGGCGCTGCGCTGGAGAATCTGGTCGGACACCGCCATCTCGCCCGAATAGTCGGTGGACGAGACCCACAAGCGCAGGATGTCGGCACCCAGGCTGTCGATGACTTTCTGCGGCGCGACCACGTTGCCCAGGGATTTGGATTGCTTGCGGCCCTGCTCGTCGACGGTGAAACCGTGGGTCAGCAGCTCCTTGTATGGCGCGTGGCCGTCGATGGCGCAGCCGGTGAGCAGCGAGGAATGGAACCAGCCGCGATGCTGGTCGGAGCCTTCCAGGTAGAGGTCGGCCGCCGGACCGTCGCGGTGCGCCAGGTCGGCATGCGAGCCGCGCAGCACGTGCCAGTGGGTGGTGCCGGAGTCGAACCACACGTCCAGGGTATCGCGGCTCTTGTCGTACTGGCCGGCCTCGTCGCCAAGCAACTCGGCAGCGTCGAGCTTGAACCAGGCCTCGATGCCTTCCTGCTCGACGCGCTTGGCGACTTCCTCCATCAGTTCGACGGTGCGCGGGTGCAGCTCGCCGCTCTCCTTGTGGGTGAAGAACGGAATCGGCACGCCCCAGTTGCGCTGGCGCGAGATGCACCAGTCAGGACGGCCAGCGATCATGCTATGCAGGCGCGCCTGGCCCCAGGCCGGGACGAACTTGGTGTCTTCGATGGCAGCCAGCGAGCGCTCACGCAATGTGGCGCCGTCTTTCGGCTTGGTATCCATGCCGACGAACCACTGCGCCGTGGCGCGATAGATCAGCGGCGTCTTGTGCCGCCAGCAATGCATGTAGCTGTGGTTGATCACGTCGTGCCGGAGCAGCGCGCCGACTTCCTCGAGCTTGGCGACGACCGCCGGGTTGGCCTTCCAGATGAACTGGCCGCCGAAGAACGGCAGCGAGTCGACGTAGACGCCGTTGCTCTGCACCGGATTGAGGATCTCGTCGTTGCTCATGCCGTAGCGCTTGCAACTGTAGAAGTCGTCCTCGCCATAGGCCGGCGCCGAGTGAACCACGCCGGTGCCGGCGCCCAGCTCGACATAATCGGCCAGGTACAACGGCGACAGGCGCTCGTAGAACGGATGGCGGAAGCGGATCAGCTCCAGCGCGGCACCCGGCGCCGTGGCGACGACCTCACCCTGCAGGCCATAGCGCTGCAGGCAGCTTTCGACCAGTTCTTCGGCGAGCAGCAGCAGACGATCACCGACATCCACTAATGCATAGGTGAATTCAGGATGCACGTTGAGCGCCTGGTTGGCCGGAATGGTCCAGGGCGTGGTGGTCCAGATGACGATGCTGGTCGGCTTCGACAGGCGTTCCAGGCCGAACGCAGCGGCCAGCTTGTCGGCGTCTTCGATCGGGAAGGCCACGTCGATGGCATCGGACTTCTTGTCCTGATACTCCACTTCGGCCTCGGCCAGCGCCGAGCCGCAATCGAAGCAGAAGTTGACCGGCTTCAGGCCCTTAAACACGAAGCCGTTGCCGACCATCTCGGCCAGCGCGCGGATCTCGCCGGCTTCGTTGGCGAAGTTCATGGTCAGGTACGGGTTGTCCCACTCACCCAGCACGCCGAGGCGGATGAAGCCGGCCTTCTGCTCGGCAACCTGCTCGGTGGCATAGGCGCGGCAACGCTCGCGCGTGAGGTCGGCCGGCTGGTTCTTGCCGAAGGTGGTCTCGACCTTGTGCTCGATCGGCAGGCCATGGCAATCCCAGCCCGGCACGTAGGGGGCGTCGAAACCGCTCAGGGTCTTGGAACGGGTGATGATGTCCTTGAGGATCTTGTTCAGCGCGTGACCGATATGGATGCTGCCGTTGGCGTACGGCGGGCCGTCGTGGAGCACGAACTTCGGACGCCCGGCGCCGATCTGGCGCAGCTTCTGGTACAGGCCGATCTCGTCCCAGCGCTGCAGGATCTGGGGTTCGCGCTGCGGCAAGCCGGCCTTCATCGGGAATGCCGTTTCCGGCAGGTTCAGCGTCGCTTTGTAATCGGTCATGTCATCGGCCTGTTCAAATTCAGTTCTGCTTGCACGGGGACGCGGCCCCGCCGGTGCTGCTGATCGTATGTATTGCGGATGCCGGCGCCCTCACTGCAGCGGCGCGCCCAGCCAGTAAACCTGGGCGGCGACGACATCGGCGGCGATCGCCGCCTTGAGCTCGTCCAGCGAGGCGAACCTGCGCTCGTTGCGCAGCTTGTGGTGAAAGGCCACGCGCATGCGCTTGCCGTAGAGGTCGCCGGCGAAGTTCAGCAGGTGTACCTCCAGATGCGCGTGGCCGTCGCCGTCGACGCTGGGCCGCGTACCGATGTTGGCCACACCCGGCCATTTGCGCCCGTCCACATAGGCGCTGACAAGATAAACCCCGGAAAACGGCGCACGGACGCGCTTGAGCTGCACGTTCGCCGTCGGCCAGCCCAACTGCCGGGCCAGCTTCTGCCCGTGCAACACGCGACCGTCGATGACGTAATGGCGTCCGAGCAGACGCTGGGCCTGCGGGAAGTCGCCCTCGGCCAGTGCCTCGCGAACCCGCGTACTGCTGACCCGCCGGCCGTCCACCTCGATGGTGGTCGCCGCCTCCACGGTGAAACCGGCCGCCGCGCCGGCACGCTGGAGAAACGCGAAGTCGCCGGCGCGATCACAGCCGAAACGGAAATCGTCGCCGACCTCCAGATGGCGCACGCCGAGCCCGTCGATCAGCACCTGGCGGACGAACGCCTCGGCGCTCAGCTCGCGCAAGCGCGGGTTGAAAGCCAGGCACAGGACACGGTCCACGCCTTCCGCGGCGAACAGTTCGAGCTTGTCACGCAGGCGGGCCAGACGCGGCGGCGCCGTATTCGGGGTGAAGAACTCACGCGGCTGCGGCTCGAAAATCACCACGCAGCTAGGCAGCGACAATTCCGCGGCGCGCTCGCGCAAACGCATCAGGATGGCCTGATGGCCGCGGTGGACACCGTCGAAATTCCCGATCGTGGCGACGCAACCCCGATGTTGGGGCCGCAGATTGTGTAGGCCTCGAACCAGCTGCATAGCGCGCATCTTGCTCACAAAGTGGTCGATTATACGCACAGCGGGCGCCGGGTGACAGGCGCAGCGGCGGCATTCGGCCCGCTCGCCACGCAGGGCAACAACGCTTCAGTGCAGCGAGCGGCGCGCAAAATGGTGCAGGCGAAAGCCAAGCAGCAGCAGGCTGCCGAAATAGGCCAGCACACCGGCGGCAACCAGCACACCCAGGCGCAGCAGGCGCAGCAGCATGTCGCCCTGATCCCAGTCCGGCAGAAGCCGGATGCCCGCGAGCAGCACCCCGGACATCACCAGAACGGCGACCACCAGCTTGACCAGGAACGGCGTCCAGCCCGGCTGCAAGTCGAACATCTGCTGCTTGCGCATCTGCCAGTAGAGCAAGCCGGCGTTCAGGCAGGCACCCAAGCTGATCGCCAGGGCCAGCCCGGCATGCCGCAATGGCACGACGAACGCCAGGTTCATCAGTTGGGTGACGACAAGAATGAAGAGGGCGATGCGCACCGGCGTGCGGATGTTCTGCCGCGCATAGAAACCCGGCGCGAGGATCTTGATCAGGATCAGACCTACCAGCCCTATCGAATAGGCGATCAGTGCGCGCTGGGTCATCGCGGCGTCGTGGGCGCTGAATGCGCCGTACTGGAACAACGAGGCGGTCAGCGGCTCGGCGATGATCGCCAGCGCCAGCGCGCACGGCAGCGCCAGCAACAGGCACAGGCGCAGGCCCCAGTCGAGCAGCCGCGAATACTCGCCGCGATCGCCCAGCGCATGCGTCTTGGAAAGTGCAGGCAGCAGGATGGTACCCAGCGCCACGCCGAGCACGCCGGTGGGCAGCTCCATCAGGCGATCGGCGTAGTACATCCAGGACACCGACCCGGTCGGCAGGAAGGAGGCGAATGCCGTATTGATGATCAGCGAGACCTGCGCCACGGACACCCCGAGGATCGCCGGCCCCATCTGCCGCATCACCCGCCACACGCCGCTGTCGCGAAGGTTCAGGCGCGGCAGCACCAGCATGCCGATCTTCCTAAGGTGCGGCAGTTGGTAGAGCAGCTGCAACAGGCCGCCGGCGAGCACCGCCCAGCCGAGCGCCATGACCGGCGGATCGAAGTACGGCGTGAGGAACACGGCGAAGAAGATCATGCTCAGGTTGAGCAGCGTCGGCACGAAGGCCGGTACGGCGAAGCGATTCCAGGTATTGAGGATCGCTCCGACCAGCGACGACAGCGAGATCAGCAGGATGTAGGGGAAGGTCACCCGCAGCAGCGAGCTGGTGAGCTCGAAGCGCTGCGCATCGTCGGCGAACCCCGGCGCGCTGATCCACACCACCCAGGGCGCGGCGAGCACGCCCAGCGCGGTGACCAGCGCCAGTACCAGCGTGAGCAGCCCGGACACGTAGGCCACGAAGGTGCGTGCCGCCTCATCGCCGCGCTGGCTCTTGTACTCCGCGAGGATCGGCACGAACGCCTGGGAGAACGCCCCCTCGGCGAAGATGCGCCGCAGCAGATTGGGCAGCTTGAAGGCCACGACGAAGGCATCGGTGGCCACGCCGGCGCCGAAGATGCGCGCCATGATGGTGTCGCGCACGAAGCCCAGCACACGGGACACCATGGTCAGCGAACTCACCGCAGCCAGGGATTTGAGTAGATTCATAGGGTATGGATAGCCATGCAGTTCGACAGCGCTGCGCAGCGTGAAACTCGCGACGCCGCGCCGAAAGAAGCCGCCGAGTTTAGGGCTGGCCTGGAAATAAAGCACCCGTTACAGTGCGCGCCGTCGCCAGCGCAGTGATCTCGAAGCGAAGCCATTGCCGACGGACGACACTCGTCGGCCAACTCCAGACAGTCTCCGATCGCGCTTGACAAGCGCCCCCTGCGGCGGCAAGATTCGCGGCCTTATTTGTTTGCATCCCCCCAAAGTTTCGAGGAGTTCGACGGTGGCCAACAGCCCTTCCGCCAAAAAACGCGCAAAACAGGCTGAGAAGCGTCGCAGCCACAATGCCAGCCTGCGCTCCATGGTTCGCACCTACATCAAGAACGTAGTCAAGGCGCTCGACGCCAAAGACCTGGAAAAATCCCAGGCTGCCTACACCTTGGCTGTACCGGTAATCGACCGCATGGCCGACAAAGGCATCATCCACAAGAACAAGGCTGCTCGTCACAAGAGCCGTCTGAACGCTCACATCAAGGCACTCGGCGAAGCCGCTGCAGCCTGAGCGTGATGTTCTTGAAAAAACCGGCCACTGGCCGGTTTTTTTATGCCCGCGCACATAGCCCTTGCGAGCAGAGCGAAGACAGGCGCTGCGCCTGAGCGAGCGCCCTGTCGATCAATGCATCCCGAGAAACGTCGAGACGTGGGCAGCTCGCACCCGGCGAGCCCACACCGAGACCGGTCGACTCACTTCCAGGGAAGAATCGGAATGGCGGTCACCGCATTCTGCGGACTGCCCTCGATGATGCGGTCGCTGTAAACCAGGTAGACCAGCGTGTTGCGCTTCTCGTCGAAGAAACGCACCACCTGCATGCTCTTGAACACCAGCGAGGTGCGCTCCTTGAACACCTCCTCGCCATCTTTGAGCTCGCCTTTGAAGCGGATGGCGCCGACCTGACGACAGGCAATGGACGCCTCCGCACGATCCTCGGCCAGGCCCAGCCCACCTTTCACACCGCCGGTCTTGGCCCGCGACAGGTAGCAGGTCACGCCCTCAACCTTCGGATCGTCGAAGGCCTCGACGACGATCTTGTCGTTGGGGCCGACCCACTTGAAGACGGTAGCGACTTCGCCGATCTGCTCGGCCGCCGCCAGGGCGGGAACCGCCAAAAACACAGCAAGCCACAGGCGCTTCATTCGGCACTCCTCAGCAGGATCAGGTTGTCGCGATGCACCAGCTCGGGCTCATTCACGTAACCGAGCAGCGACTCGATAGCGTCGGACGAGCGACCGAGGATCTTCTGCGCCTCGATCGCACTGTAGTTGACCAAGCCACGAGCCACTTCGCGCCCCTCGAGATCGACGCAGACCACCATCTCGCCCCGGCGAAAGCTGCCCTGGATCGCCTTCACACCCACCGAAAGCAGGCTCTTGTGATCCTGGCGCAGCGCCTTGACCGCACCGGCGTCCAGCACCAGCGTGCCACGGGTCTGCAGCTGGCCGGCCAGCCACTGCTTGCGCGCCGCCAGCGGATCACGCTCGGGCGCCAGCAGCGTACCGAGCAGCTCCCCCGCCTTGAGGCGCACCAGTACCTGCTCGATGCGCCCGCCGACGATGACGGTGTAGGCACCCGAACGCGCCGCCAGACGCGCCGCGCGCAGTTTGGTCTGCATGCCGCCACGCCCCAAGGCGCCGCCGGTACCGCCCGCGACGGCATCCAGCGCCGGATCGTCGGCACGGGCCTCCGAAATCAGTACGGCATCGGGATTCAGACGGGGATCGGCATCAAACATGCCGTCGCGGTCGGTGAGGATCACCAGCAGATCGGCCTCGACCAGGTTGGCGACCAGCGCCGCCAGCGTATCGTTGTCGCCAAAACGGATTTCGTCGGTGACCACCGTGTCGTTCTCGTTGATCACCGGGATCACGTCGACGTCGACCAGAGTGCGCAGGGTGCTGCGCGCGTTCAGGTAACGCTTGCGGTCGGACAGATCGTCATGCGTCAGCAGGATCTGCGCAGTCTGCCGCTCGTGCTCGGCGAAACTCGATTCCCAGGCTCGGATCAGGCTCATCTGCCCGACCGCAGCCGCCGCCTGCAGCTCGTTCATGGCCTTGGGACGAGCCGTCCAGCCGAGACGGCTCATGCCCGCCGCCACCGCGCCGGACGACACCAGCACCAGCTCCACGCCCGCCGCCCGCAGCGCGACCATCTGCTCGACCCACACCGCCATGGCCGCGCGATCAAGTCCACGCCCGTCGGCGGTCAGCAGCGCGCTGCCGATCTTCACCACCCAGCGCTGCGCGCCGGTCACCTTGTCCCGCATGATTCCATCCCAGTC
Source organism: Pseudomonas sp. UBA3153 (assembly GCF_002364635.1). Classification (NCBI taxonomy): domain Bacteria; kingdom Pseudomonadati; phylum Pseudomonadota; class Gammaproteobacteria; order Pseudomonadales; family Pseudomonadaceae; genus Pseudomonas; species Pseudomonas sp. UBA3153. The sequence continues at coordinate 51,884 of NZ_DEYR01000073.1, read as the reverse complement.
CAGATGCACACAGCGGAAAGGACCGGCCATCCCGCTCCCGAGAAATCTCAGCGCACGTAGAAGATTTCCGGCCCGTCGCCGTCATCCTCGTCATCGTCGAAGTCGTCTTCGTCCTCTACGGTGTCGGCGCTCTTCAGCCCTGCACGGCGCAGGGCACGCTGGTCGTCCAGCGCCTGCAGACGGGCGCGCGCCTCATCCTCGATGCGCTGATCGAGCTCGGCCAGCGCCTCGGCGTACTCCGGCTCCTCGGCCAGGCGCACGGTACGCTCGTCGAGGTAACGCATGATGTCCTGGCTGAGCGCCTCGGTCCCTTCGCGCTCCAGCGCGGAAATCACGTACACCGGGCCTTTCCAGTCGAGCCGCTCGACCACCGCCTTGACGCGAGCCTCGCGCTCCTCCTCAAGGACCTGGTCAGCCTTGTTCAGCACCAGCCAACGGTCGCGCTCGGCCAGCGACGGGCTGAACTTCTCCAGCTCGTGGATGATCACCGCAGCCGCCTCGGCCGGATCGCTCTCGTCCAGCGGCGCCATGTCCACCAGATGCAGCAGCAGGCGCGTGCGCGCCAGATGCTTGAGAAAACGGATGCCCAGACCGGCACCCTCGGCAGCACCCTCGATCAAGCCGGGGATGTCGGCAATGACGAAGCTCTTGTAGCGACCGACGCTAACCACGCCCAGGTTCGGCACCAGCGTGGTGAAGGGGTAGTCCGCCACCTTCGGCTTGGCCGCCGACACCGAGCGGATGAAAGTGCTCTTGCCGGCATTCGGCTGGCCGAGCAAGCCAACATCGGCAAGCACCTTCAGCTCCAGCTTGAGATCGCGCATCTCGCCCGGCTTGCCCGGGGAGGTCTGCCGCGGCGCCCGGTTGGTGCTCGACTTGAAGCGGGTGTTGCCCAGGCCGTGCCAGCCGCCCTGCGCCACCAACAGCCGCTGGCCGGGCTTGGTCAGGTCGCCGATGATTTCCTGGGTATTGGCATCGATGACCGTGGTGCCCACCGGGACCGGCAGCACCAGATCGTCACCCTTGTGCCCGGTGCAGTCCTTGCTGCCACCGTTCTCGCCGCGCTGCGCATCAAAGCGACGGGTATAGCGGTAGTCGACCAGGGTGTTGAGATTCTCGTCGGCCTCCATATAGATGGAGCCTCCGTCACCGCCATCGCCGCCGTTGGGGCCACCCTTCTCGATGAATTTTTCGCGGCGGAAGCTCATCAAGCCATTGCCGCCATCACCTGCTTTTACAACGATCGATACTTCATCGACGAATTTCATGGAACGCCTCCCGCCCTCGGGCGGGCTGAAAAAAACGATAGGATACAGAAACGAAAAAGCCCCGTCGCAAGACAGGGCTTCTTCAGCAACGCCGCGATCAGGCCGCGACGACGCTCACGTAGCGACGGCCGAACTCGCCCTTCACTTCGAACTTGACCACGCCGGCCACTTTCGCGAACAGGGTGTGATCCTTGCCCATGCCAACGCCATAACCGGCGTGGAACTGGGTACCGCGCTGACGCACGATGATGTTACCGGCCTTGATGACCTGGCCGCCGAACAGCTTAACGCCAAGGCGTTTGCTTTCTGAGTCGCGACCGTTGCGGGTAGAACCGCCAGCTTTTTTGTGTGCCATGAGTCATAGCCTCCTAAAAGGGATCAGGCCTGAATGCCAGTGATCTTGATTTCGGTGAACCACTGACGGTGGCCCTGACGTTTCATGTGGTGCTTACGACGACGGAACTTGATGATACGGATCTTATCGTGACGGCCTTGAGAGACCACTTCAGCGACGACCTTGGCACCGTCGACTACCGGCGCACCGATGGTGACGTCGTCACCATTGCCGACCAGCAGAACGCGATCGAAAGTCACGGATTCGCCAGTGGCGATTTCCAGCTTCTCGACCTTGAGGAATTCACCTTCGGCGACTTTGTATTGCTTGCCACCGGTAACGATTACAGCGTACATGGAATATCTCCGTTGATCCTGCTCACCCAGCGCTTTGTAGGAAGAGTTGGCGGCTGGCATGGCTGCCTGGGGCCGGATAGACACCAGGCAATTGCGTAAGGCAGGGAAATGCCCAGGGAAGTTCGGGGTGCGCGATTGTACGCAAGCCAGGTTGTACGCGCAAGCACCGTCCGGCCTCGCCTTGACAGTGCCGGACCCGGCCCCTAGCATGCCGCGCAATCCATAGGAGTACGACTCGCCAATGCAACCCCAGGCCTTCTATAACGTGGTGGCGGACGATTTTACCGCTGTCGACGGAATCATCCGTAAACAGCTCAGCTCCCGCGTCCCCCTGGTGGAAAAGATCGGCGACTACATCATCTCCGCGGGCGGCAAACGCATGCGCCCCCTGCTGGTGCTGCTGTCCGGCAAGGCCCTCGGCCTGGAAGGCGACTCGCTGCGCCTGCTGGCAGCCACCATCGAATTCCTGCACACCTCGACCCTGCTGCACGATGACGTCGTCGACATGTCGGGCATGCGCCGCGGCCGCTCGACCGCGAACGCCATGTGGGGCAATGCGCCCAGCGTGCTGGTCGGCGACTTTCTTTATGCACGCTCCTTCGAAATGATGGTGGAGCTGGGCTCGATGCAGGTCATGCGCATCATCTCCCAGGCGACACGCGTGATCGCCGAAGGCGAAGTGCTGCAGCTCTCGAAGATCCGCGACGCCAGCACCACCGAAGAGACCTACATGGAAGTCATCCGCGGCAAGACCGCGATGCTCTTCGAGGCCTCGACCCACAGCGCCGCCGCACTGGCCGAAGCGAGCCCCGAGCAGAGCGAGGCCCTGCAGACGTTTGGCGATCATCTGGGAATCGCCTTCCAGCTGGTCGACGACCTGCTCGACTACAAGGGCGACGCCGAAACCCTCGGCAAGAACGTCGGCGACGATCTCGCCGAAGGCAAGCCGACACTGCCACTGATCTACACCCTGCGCGAAGGCACCGCCGAGCAGGCCGCCCTGGTGCGCCATGCGATCCAGAAAGGCGGCATCGAAGACCTCGACAGCATCCGTGAAGCCGTCGAGGCCTCCGGCGCCCTCGACTACACCGCCCGCCTCGCCCGCGAACACGCGGATCGCGCCATCACCTGCCTGGAAGCGCTGCCCGCCAGCGTCTACCGCGATGCGCTGGTCGAACTGACCCGCTTCGCCGTCGCCCGCACGCACTGAATCCAACCGCTCATCACACCGCGCCCGGTGGCACTCACGCCCGGTATTTCCGGGCGTGACATCCGGGCGCACGCCCGAAAGCGCGCGCCTGCAAAGGGTTTGGTGCACACGGATGGCGGATCGTGAAATAGACGCTTGCTATTCCTGTAATAGGAATTATTCTCATCTCTAGTCACTCACTGGAGATGAACCCATGACCTATCTGATCGATGCCTGGCTGGAACGCCCACACCCTTACCTGCGCATCCTGCATCGGGAAACCGGGGAAGTCTGTGCGGTACTGGAGGAGGAAGCGCTCGACGAGCTGCGGGATCAGGGCGACCTCGACCTGGCCGGCCTGAATTCCTGCGAACCCATAATCGTCAAGGAGCTGGTGCGCAACCTGTTCCTGTTCTGCTACGCGCGGGCATTGCGCCCCAATAGCGAACTGAACTGCGCCAGCTGCGGCAGGCGTCAATGCCAGGAATCCGAAGGTGCTCTGCTGAGCCGCCTGCCTGCCTGAGCGATGACCGTCGGCGGACGGTCATCGGCGGATTCGACTCAGAGGATGTCGAGCAGCTCGACGTCGAACACCAGCACACTGTGCGGCGGAATGCTGCCCGCCGCCTGGCCGCCGTAGGCCAGTTCGCTCGGTACGTGCAGACGCCATTTGCTGCCGGTACCCATCAGTTGCAGCGCCTCGGTCCAGCCGGCGATCACGCCGCCCACCGGAAACTCGGCCGGCTCGCCACGGGCGTAGGAGCTGTCGAACACGCTGCCGTCGATCAGGGTGCCGTGGTAGTGGGTGCGAACGCTGTCCTCACGCGTAGGCTTGGCGCCCTCGCCCGCTGTCAGCACTTCGTACTGCAGCCCGGAAGGCAGCGTAATCACGCCTTCGCGCTTGGCGTTCTCCACAAGATAGGCACGACCTTCGCCAGCGGCGGCGTCGGCCTTCGCCTGGGCCTCGGCCTGCATGCGCTCGCGAATCACCTTGAAGCTGGCGGCCATGGCGGCCTGGTCGACACGGCTCGGCTGGCCGGCGAAGGCGTCGGTCAGACCGGCGAGCACCGCGTCGATACTCACGCCGGGCGGAGGGTTGTCACGCAGCTGGTCGCCGAGCTGGCGGCCGATGCCGTAACTGACGCGGGTTTCGTCGCTGTTCAGGTCCATTGTGCTCATCTGCTGTCTCCGTAAAAAAAGGCCCGCAGACTACCACACCCGCCACGCGCGCTCAGCCGTCGAGGGCGCGGGCGCTGACCTTCACCTTGAGCGGCGACTCGCTGCGCGGGGCCATGCCGACCATTTCGTCGTAGGCGGAGAACTGCACCAGGTACAACGGCAGCTCGGGCACCTCGCGCAGCACGAAGCGCGCGTGGTCCAGCGAGCGCAGGTGCGACACGCGCCCCTGATCGTCCTCGAGACGCGCATTGCCGTCGGCGGTGAGTGCCTGCAGGACGTAGAAACCGCCCTCGAGCGAGAGCAGGTTCAGCTCATGGATGTCACCGGCCAAGGCCAGTTGTTGCAGTTGGGCGAGGGTCATCGCGGTCTCCTGGCAGGTGGGACGATAGCCATGAGACCGGAGAAATCAGTGTTTGGTCAGTCGGTCCAGGTAACCCATGGCGAAGGCGGACAGGACGAAGGTCATGTGGATCACCACGTACCAGAGCAGCTTATCGTTTTCGATCTTCTGCGCGTCCATGAACACCCGCAGCAGGTGGATCGAGGAAATCGCCACGATCGAAGCCGCCACCTTCATCTTCAGAGAGCTGGAATCCATCTTGCCCAGCCAGTCGAGCTTTTCCTTGCCCTCGTCGATGTCCAGTTGCGAGACGAAGTTCTCGTAGCCGGAGATCATCACCATCACGATCAGGCCGCCGACCAGCGCCATGTCGATCAGCGAGAGCAACACCAGGATCAGGTCGGATTCGGCCTTCTCGAAGACGTTCGGGAGGATGTGATAGACCTCCTGGAAGAACTTCAGGCACAGCGCAAGCAGGGCGAACGACAGGCCGAAATAGATGGGCGCCAGCAGCCAGCGCGTGGCGTACATAGCATTCTCGAAAAAGCGTTCCATGGTTCAGCTCCGCGAAAAATGCCGCGAGTATACCCAGCGAAGCGCCAGCGGCAAGGCGTGCGGAGCGTCGCCTCGCCTCTCGCCGGGAGCGGTTATCGGGACGAACGAAATCGGCGGAGCGGAAACGGCTCCGCCCGAAGTGCTCGGAAGAAGATCAGTTTTCAGGCTGGAGCGCGTAGCTACCCGCCTGAGACTGGCGCGGCCGGGTCAGCTTGCGCAGCTCGCCCTGCATGTGCAGGCGCCAGATCTGCGGTTCCTCGCAGACGGCGTAGCCCTGAACCGCCAGGCATTCGGCAATGGCATCGAGCACGCCCTCGGCGACGAAGGGACCGTGGAACGGCCCCTGTACCTTGATGGCGGAAGGTTGTGCACCGGACACGCCGGCGGCGCAGAGAAGCGTCCAAAGCCCGTTGTCGCCGTTGAGGGGACGGATCACGCATTCGATGCGGGTCGTCATCCCAAGGCATTCGCGGGTGAGGCAGAGGGTGCGCGACATGGCGGCGTTCCTCGCTGGGTCCTTGGTTCTGCCACACACCGCGAGCGGTGAACACATGGCGCAGAAGTGGCCCGCCGGATTATCCGCGCGGCCCTGATGGAACAGCGACGGACAGCGCCGTCGCCGCTTCATCCTGTGACCAGCAATTGCGCCGAGCATTCCCAAGGCAGCCGAACGTCGATCAGCCTTGCGTCGGTTTGTCCTTCTCCGCGGCGTCCTTGCTGTCGTCTTCCATGCCCATCTCGGCGATTTCCCGCAGCCGCTGGACCACGCGCGCATTGACGCTGCCGGTCGGGAAGCGCCCTTGCTCGTCCGGTGAGCCGGCCGGCTCGCCGAGCAACAGGCTCAGCGCCTCGTCCACGTGGCGCACCGCGTAGACGTTGAACTGGCCGGAGCGCACGGCCTGCAGCACGCGCTCGTCAAGCATCAGGGTGGCGATGTTGGCGTAGGGAATGATCGCGCCCTGCTCGCCGGTCAGCCCGCGCGCTTCGCAGAGGCGGAAGAAGCCCTCGATCTTCTCGTTGACCCCGCCGACGGCCTGCACCTCGCCGAACTGGTTGATCGACCCGGTGATGGCGAAGCACTGCTTGAGCGGTGTCCGCGAGAGCGCGGATATCAGCGTACAGACCTCGCCGAGCGAAGCGCTGTCGCCGTCGACATAGCCGTAGGACTGTTCCAGGGCGATGCTCGCGGAGATTTCCAGGGGAAACTCCTGGGCGTAGCGGCTGCCCAGGTAGCCGGTGAGGATCATCACGCCCTTGGAGTGGATCGGCTGGCCGAGGTTGACCTCGCGCTCGATGTCGACGATGCCGCTGCCGCCCGGGTAGACCGTGGCGGAGATCCGTGCCGGCACGCCGAATGCCGAATCGCCGACCTCCAGCACCGTGAGCCCGTTGCACTTGCCGATGGCCGCGCCTTCGGTGTCGATGAGGATGATCCCGGCGAGCATGTCGTCGAGAATCCGTGCCGAGACCCGCCCGGTGCGCGTCGCCTTGGCACGCAGCGCACGCTCGATGTGACCGGCGTCGGTAGTCGCCTCACCGGCCAGTTGGCGGATGAAGTCAGCCTCGCTGACCAGCTGGAACAGGTCGCCGATCTTCGCCGAGAGTCGCCCCTGGTGCTCGGCGAGGCGCGCACTGTAGGTCGCCAGGCGCGCGACGGCGGCAGCGGTCAGCGGCGCGAGACCTTCTTCCGAGGTGCGCGTCTTGAGCAACTGGGCGAACTGCTCGAGGCTCTCGTCGGCGAGCATGATGTCTTCGTCGAAGTCGACCAGCACGCGGAACATCTCCTGGAAGTCCGGATCGACATCCTGCAGCGTGTAGTAGAGCTGGCGCGAACCGATGATGATCACCTTGAGCTGCAGCGGGATCACCTGCGGCGCCAGGGTCACCGTGGCCAGCCGGCCAAGCTCGGCCAGCGGCGATTCCATCTTCAGCTGGCGCGAATGCATGGCGCGCTTGAGCGCCTCCCAGACGAAGGGCTCGCTGAGCATCTTCTCCGCTTCCAGCACCAGGAAGCCGCCGTTGGCGCGGTGCAGCGCGCCCGGGCGCAACTGGCGGTAGCTGGTGTAGAGCGCGCCCTGATCGGTGCCGTACTCGATGCGGCCGAACAGGTTGTCGTAGGTCGGATGCGGCTCGAACACCACCGGTGCGCCGCCGTTGGCGTGGTGCGCCACCACCAGGCTGGGGCTGTACTGGTCTTCCAGGCCCTGGCGGCGCTGCGCGTCGGTGCGGTTGTCGTCGATCAGCTGATCGACCACGGTTTTCAGCAGATCGACCTGCATCGCCTGCAGATAGGCACAGACGCCGGCGTTCTCGGCGTACTTCTCCGACAGCGGCGCAAGCACCGGCTGCAGCGCCAGGGTGATGGTCTCTTCGTTGAGCTGGCGCAGCTGGTTGCTCGACTCGCGTTTCCATTGCGGCAGGCTGGCGAGCTCCTCGTTGAGGCGCTCCTCCAGCTCGGCGATGTCCTGGTGATAGCGCTCGCGCTCGGCTTCCGGCAACTGGGCGAACTCGGCTTCGTCCAGTGCCTTGCCGTCCTTCATCGGAGTGAAGGCGATGTTGGTGTTGTCGCGGTAGAGGGCGATGTCCTTTTCCAGCGACAACCGCTCGATGACGTCCAGGGCGCGGTCGTAGCGCTGGTTGAAGGCGCGGTCGATGGCGCTCTTCTTCTGCTGGTAGGCGGGGTGCTCGAAGACGGCGGGAAAGGTCGCCAGCAGGTTGTCGATCAGGTGGTCGAGGTCGCCGACGAAGGCGTCCGCACTGCCCGGTGGCAGCTGCAGCACGCGCGGCTCGCGCGGTTCGTCGAAATGGTTGACGTACACCCAGTCGGCCGGCGTTTCCAGGCGCTTGGCCTCGGCCTTCAGGTAGCGCTGGACGAAGGAGAAGCGACCGGTGCCGGGCTCGCCCATGACGAACACGTTGTAGCCGGCACGCGGCATGGCGACGCCGAACTGCAGTGCCTCGACGGCACGCTCCTGCCCGAGCACGCCGCGGAACGGCTCCAGGTCATCGGTGGTGGTGAAGTTGAACTGATCGGGAGCGAACGGACGGGTTAGCGCATCGGGCGCGAGACGCAGCACGGCAGCGAAGGGCTGGGGCATCGGGAATCCTTTTCGAGCGGCGCGCGCCGCGGGGAATGACGCCCGCATTCTGGCGCTGCCCGGACGACACTGGCAAGCGCCCGCCCGGCTGGCGCACCTCATCCACCGGATAGTTGCCGTCGCACGGAACCGCAGCGCTCGGCTAACCTCAAAAGCGTGCGCCTCCGTCGGATTTCCGACGGTTCCGCCGTGTTGCCCGAGGGTGATCGCCTTCCCGTCGTAGCGATCGTCGTGCAGCTCAAACCGGTTCCATCCTTCCGATACGGTAGAGAAATAATCATGAATAAAATTCTGCTCGGTAGTCTGCTCGCTGCGGTTTCCTTCAACGCCCTGGCCGAAGCGCCCGGCGGCCCGAATTGCGGCTGGGGCAACATGCTCTTCGAAGGCCAGCGCGGCACGCCTTCGCACATCGTCGCCTCGATCACCAACGGCACCTCCGGCAACGCCACCTTCGGCATGACCTCCGGCACCAACGGCTGCTCCACCGACGGCAAGCTGACCTACGGCGGCAAGTCGCTGATCGCCCTGAGCGGCATGCTCGACGAAGTCTCCGAGGACATGGCCAAGGGCGAAGGCGAGGCGCTGACCAGCTACGCCGTCGTGCTCGGCATCAAGCCGGAGGATCGCGCCTACTTCTCCAGCGTCACCCACGAGCACTTCAACCAGATATTCAGCAACGCCAATGCCACCGCGGCGGATGTCCACGCGGCCACACTGGAAGTCATGAAGAACGACCCGCGCCTGTCCAAGTACGTGGTCGAACAGGCCTGACGCCTGATGCTTGCCCCGCCCGCCCGTTCGGGCGGGCGCCTCTTTCCAGACAGGAAGTCGGATGCGTAAAGCCCCGCTGTCGAGCCTGCTGCTGTGCGCCTGCGCACCCTTCGTCCTCGCCGCCCCCCGGATAGCCCCCGAACGCCTGGCCGAACTGGCATCGGACGACTACTGGCTGGCCCTCGGTCATTACGAACGCAAGACGCTCGGCGGCTGGCGCAGCTACGTCGACGATGAAAAGTTCTTCCTCTCCGCCCAGGGCGAGCACGACCCCCGGGCCGAGCTGAGCGCCACGCTGAACGCGCTCTACGAGCCTACCGCCAGCGGCGACCGGCACGCCCAGTGCCGCTACCCGGCGCGCACCCGCTGGCTGCGGGAGAAACTGCAACTGAACGACCTGCCGCAGCCGAGCTGCGACGAATTCCGCACCTGGTACGCCGACGTCGCACCGCATAGCGCGGTCCTGGTGTTTCCGGCCGCCTACCTGAACAGCCCGTCGTCGATGTTCGGCCACACGCTGCTGCGCATCGATCCCGAAGGCGTCGATGACCAGGGCAGCCCGCTGCTCAGCTACGCGCTCAACTTCGGCGCGATGATCGAGGGGATGGACAACAGCATCCTCTACGCCTGGAAAGGCCTCGCCGGCGGCTATCCGGGACTTTTCTCCCTGGTCCCCTACAGGGAGAAGCTCAGCGAGTACAACCGCCTGGAAAACCGCGACCTCTGGGAGTACCGGCTGAACCTGACGCCGCAGGAAACCGCGCGGATGATCGAGCACGTCTGGGAGCTCAACCAGATCCGCTTCGACTACTACTTCTTCGACGAGAACTGCTCCTACCGTTTGCTCGAACTGCTGCAGGTGGCGCGCCCGGGGCTGCAACTGACCAATCAGTTCCCGCTTACCGCGATCCCCACCGACACCGTGCGCGCGGTCAAGGAGGCCGGCCTGGTCGAGCGCATCGACTACCGCCCCTCGCGGGAAAAGGAACTGCTGGCGCGTGCCGAACCGCTGTCGAATGACGAACAGGGATGGGCGCTGCGCCTGGCCGAGGACGAAAAACGCCTCGACGATCCGCTGTTCGCCGCCTTGCCCGTCGAGCGCCGGGCGCTGGTCCAGGACGCCGCGTATCGCCTGGTCCGCTACCGCGCCACCGGCGAGGAACGCGACAGCGTGGGCGCTGAGCGCAGTTACGCGCTGCTCAGGGCGATCAACCGCACGCCACCGCCGGCGCTGACGGTTGAACGGCCGGGGCTGCCGGAAACCGGGCACGAATCGCGCACCTGGCAGCTCGGCGCCGGCAGCCGCGATGGCGAGGCCTTCGCCGAGTACGGCCTGCGCATGGCCTATCACGACCTGAACGACAACGGTGCCGGCTTCCCTATCGGCGCGCAGATCGAGATCCTCGACCTGCGCGTGCGCCAGTACGAGGACGAGCACTGGCAACTGCAGCGCTTGGACCTGGCCAGCATCCGCTCGCTGACACCGCGCAATCGCCTGCTGCAGCCGCTCTCCTGGCAAGTCTCCACCGGCCTGGAGCGGGTCGCCGGACGCGACGGCAAGCAGACCCTGGTGCGCCAGCTGAACGGCGGTGCCGGCGGCAGCTGGGCGCTGGGCGACGATCTGCTCGGCTTCGCCCTGGCGACCACGCGGCTGGAGAACAACCCGGACTTCGCCGGCCTCATCGCGCCCGCGCTGGGCTTCGATAGCGGGTTGCTGTGGCGCAATGCGCTGGGCAACCTGAGCCTGGAGGCGCGCGGCGACTACTTCCACAACGGCGAGGTCCGCCGTGCGCTGTCGCTCAACCAGCAGTGGGAGCTGTCGCGCAACCTCGGCCTCCGCCTCACCGCGCAGCGCGACTTCAGCCACTTCGACCAGCCGCGCAACGAACTGATGCTGGAGCTGCGCTGGTACCACTACTGATCATGACGAACGCCTCACGCGTTCTTGACGAATTTCTCACCCCCGCGCGCCGACAATGCCTCTGCCCGTCGCCCTTCTTCGACGGTGCCGGAGGCCATCGTGCGTCACGCTCTACTCCTCGCCCTGCTGCTCCTGGCGGGCTGCCAGACCACCCATGAACAACTGCTCGCCGCCGGCTATCCACCGGCCTTCGCCGATGGTTTCCAGGACGGTTGCGGCAGCGGCCGACAGGCGGCCGGGGCGATCACCGGCGAATTCCGCAAGGACGTGCCGCGCTTCCTCGCCGATGCCACCTACGCCACCGGCTGGTCCGACGGTTTCAACCAATGCCAGGCGCAGCGGATCAGCGAGGACCGCCAGGATGCGCTCGAGCGCATCGGCAGCGACCGTGATCGCGCGTGGCGCCAACACGAGAGCCAGGCCATGGCCAAGGCACTGAGCCACAACTGAGACAGGACCAACGGACCGCCGACCCGCTGTAAATCTGGCAGCATGTCGGCATCCGCCGTTTTCGGGACTCGCCATGAACCACGCCATCGCCGTCACGCTTTACACCTCCTCCATCCGCGCGCGCCGGGCGAACGGCGCATGATCGTGATCGTCATGGGCGTTTCCGGCAGCGGCAAGACCACCATCGGAGCGCAGCTGGCGGCGCGCCTGCGCTGCGGGTTTTCCGATGCCGACGAATTCCACAGCGAGGCCAACAAGGCGAAGATGGCCCGCGGCGTGCCCCTGGACGAGGACGACCGCCGTCCGTGGCTGACCAGTCTGCGGGCGGCGATCGATGAGAAGAAAGGCCAGGCGCGCGACTGGGTGTTCGCCTGTTCCGCGCTCAAGCACGCCTACCGCGATGCGCTCGGCGGCGACGATCCCGCGGTGCGCTGGGTGTTCCTCGACGGTTCGGAGGCGTTGCTGGCCAAGCGGCTGGCCGGTCGCGGAGGGCATTTCTTCGATCCGCGCCTGCTGCGCAGTCAGTTGCAGACGCTGGAGAAACCGCAGGAAGGCGAGGCGCTGCTGGTGGACATCGACGCGTCGCCCGAGCAAATCGTCGCGGACATCCTGCAGCGGCTCAACCGCGACACGGAAGGCGACGCTCAGGCCTGACTAGGCGTCGACCTCGACGCGATTGCGCCCGCTGCGCTTGGCCGAAAGCAGGGCGACGTCGGCGCGGTTGATGGTGCTGGAGTAGTTCTCGTCGGTATGCAGTGCGGCGACGCCGACACTTACCGTCACCGACAGCAGCTCGTTGTTCACCCGCACCGCCAGGGTGCCGATGCTGGCGCGCACCCGTTCCATCACTTGGGCGGCGGTGGTCACGTCGGTCTCCGGCATCAGGATCAGGAACTCCTCGCCGCCCCAGCGACCGCAGAGGTCCTGCTCGCGCACTTCGGCTTCCATGACGCGGGCGATCTCGATCAACACGCGGTCGCCGATCTCGTGGCCGAAATCGTCGTTGATCGCCTTGAAGCGGTCGATATCGAGCATCACCACGCTGAGCGGGCGCTCGTAGCGCTTGGCACGGTCGGCTTCGTCGCGCAGGCGTTCCATCAGCAGCCGGCGGTTGCCGATGCCGGTCAATGCGTCATGGGTGGAGGCTTCCTTCAGCGCGATGTTCAGGTCGCGCATCATCTGCTGGTAGCGGTCGGAAATGCGCGCGACCTTTTCCAGCTGGCGCAACTGCTTGTCGAAGCGCGCGGAAAGGCTCAGCTCGCGCTCGCGGGCGATGCTCTGGTAGCCGTCCGAAACCCGGGTGATGCGCTCGATGCGCACCAGCAGATCGTTGTGCGACTCCCACAGCAGGTTCAGGGCATCGCGCAATGCATGGTCCTTGTGCTGCGGGTCGGCGAGCAACTTTTCGATCATTTCCTCGAGCGCGCTTTGTCCACGCATAGGATGAACCCTGCTTAGTCGTGACTGAGGATCGCGAAGGGGAAGCTGCAGTCTTCCTTGAACTCTTCGGCAAGCTCGACCACGCGCTCGTTGCGCCGGTCGTAATGCCAGTTCACCGCGACCTGCTTGCCCTCGCCATGCGCCGCCTCGAGCAGGTCGAAGATGTCCATCATCGCCTTGATGCTGCTGGTGTTGAGGTACAGCAGGCGCAGCTCCAGGGTCAGCGGACGGTCGGCTTCGGCGAAGAAGCGCTCGATCCACTCGAACACCTGGCGGAACAGTTCGTAGGAATTCTCAGGGTAGGAGTCGCCCTGCATGGACAAGACTCCCTTGTCCCAGTCGGACTGGATGGAAGGGGAGGACTGGCTGCCCGGAATGGAAAAATTAGTCATTTGGCGGAGTGCTCTTAATGTCAGATAACGGCGCTCAAGCTGATGAAAGCACGGCCACCGGCGACTTCCCGCAGGGTAGCCTGCAGGGGCTCGCTGGATTTACGGGCAATGTCGATCAGCCCGAGGCCGGCGCCGGATACCACGTTCTCGTCGCGCGGACGGCGCAACTGTTCCTTGTACATCGCCTTTAGCTGGGCCTTGTCCATCTCGGCCAGCTTCTTCACCGCGCTCAACAGGTTCTCGCCGTCGGCCGATTCGATCAGGTTGCCCGCGGACACCACGTAACGCCCGGCCTCATTGCGCGCCACTACTACGGTGGCCCCGGCTTCCTGGTCGGACCAGTTCTTTACCTTGGTGTAATGGCGGATGTTCTGGGTCATCTCGATGTAGACCGCAAACACGTCCATCGCGGAGGACGGGTGGGCGTGATCGGCGGTCAGGTAATTGCGCAAAGCATTACCGATCTCCTCGATCAGGCTGCGCGAGATGGGACCGTTGAAGCAGAGCATTATCTGCTGGCGGTTGTAGCTCTCGCGCATGGCAAAAAGGTCAAGGGATTCCATTTGGCAAGCTCCGGGTTGGACAACGCTCTCAATCGAAACGGAAACACAGCATCGTAATGTCGTCGCGCTGGGGGTAGTCGCCCTGGTACTCGGCCAGGGTCGCACTGAAAGCGGCGCCCTGTTCGGCCAAAGGAAGACGCGCATGGCGGCGAATCATCTCGGCAAAGCGGCTGTTGCCGAAGCCATAGCCTAACTCACCACCGGCCTGATCGAGAAAACCATCGGTGGTCAGGTAGAAGGTGCGCCCGCTCTGCAGGGCGATCCGCGCATTGGTGTATTCGCCAATGCGCTTGTCGCCGATCGCGCGGCGCGCCGCCGGCAGCTCCTCGAGCGTCTCGCCGTCGCTGTAGTAAAGGGCGATCTTGGCGCCGGAGAAGGTCACCTCGCGGGTCTGGAAATCCACATAGGCGAGGCCGACGTCCATGTTGGTCGCCAGAGCCGGCTGCTCAACATCGTCACGCAGCATGCTGCGCACGATGCGGTCGGTACGGGCCAGCACCACGGCGGGATCGGCTAGGCCGACATCGGCAATCGCCTGGTCGATGGCGGCGTGGGCGAGCATGGTCATCAGCGCGCCCGGAACGCCATGTCCGGCGCAGTCGACCACGCCGAACAGGCAACCGCCATCGCCGGCGCGGTAGACGTAGAAATCGCCACCGACCACGTCACGCGGGCGCCAGAGCACGGCGTGACGCTCGCCGAGCGCGGTGACCAACTGCCGCTTGGGCAGGATCGCGTGCTGGATCAGGCTCGCGTAGTCAATGGAGTCGTCGATCTTCTTATGCGCGGCGGCCATCTCGCGGTTGGCCTGTTCCAGCGCCCGGGTACGCTCGCGCACGCGGCTTTCCAGCTCGCTGGTGTGGCTGCGGACCTTCTGCGCCATCACGCCGAAGGCCGCGCTCAGCTCGCCGATCTCATCATCGCGATCGACCGGCAGCGGCGCGTCGTACTGCCCCGCGGCCATCGCCTGAGCGCTGTGGCGCAGCAGGCGCAGCGGCTTGAGCACGCGCTTCTCCACCAGCCAGGCGACGCCACCGATCAGCAGCAGCATGATGATGACGAAGGCGATCAGGGCCGGCACCAGCGAATCCAGCTCGATGACCTGCGCCACGCCCAGGTCGATGGCGCTGGCCACGTACCAGTCCAGCTCCGGAATCCACGCCAGCGCCAGCAGCTGGGTGCGGCCATCCATGCTCACCCAGAGGGTTTCGACGCTGCCCGGTTTGCTCTTCGCGTCGGCCAGCGCGCCGCGCACCGCAGCGGAATCATCGACGTTGTCGAGCTGGCCGTAGATGCTGGTGGCCACCGAACGGCCGGTCGCCCCGTCGGCGTTCTCGGCGACCAGACTCTCATCCGGATGCACCAGGATCGACGCCTGCCCGTCCAGCACCATGGACAGCACGCCGGCGGTGTTGGCGGTGACGAAGTCATCGAGGAACGAGGACAGGCTGATGCCCGAACCGAGCACGCCGATGCGCCGGTCGCCGTCGCTGACCGGGATGTTGAACCACACCTTGAGGTCGCGGGACTCCAGGTTGCGGTCCACGTTGAGCTTGTACGGCGCCGGGTCGCTGAGACTGCGGAAGAACCAGTCGTCCTTGGCGTCGCCGTTGTTGAGCAGGTAGCGCGGCTGGTCGCTGAAGGGCTTGCTGCCGTCATTGAAGTAGTAGCCCAGGTGTTCGGCGCCAACCACGAAATAGGTGCCCTCGGCGAACACCTTCTGGTATCCCGCGGCTTCGCGGAAGAACAGCGCGCGTTTCGCGGCATCGTTCTCGTCGAGCAGCCACTGACGGGTGATTTCCGAATCGGCCAGACGCATCGCCAGGGCCAGTTCCCGCGATACCGGGGCGGCGATCTTCTCCCGGTTGAGCTGGGCGACGTTGCGCCCATAGGCCTCGCCGTAGCGATTCTGCACGCCCTTGAGGGCCTGCCAGCCGACCAATCCGGCCATTCCCAGGGCCAACAGGCAGGTCAGCAGTAACGCCAGCAACGATTTTCCGCGCAAGCCAAGTGCCGCCATGTGAACTCCATTCAGTGCCGTGCCGATCCGCGCATGCAGGTCGATGGGATGCGCGCGGGCGATTATCCCGTATAGGCAGCAACCGCCACCAGTGGGAAAAGCGGCGTCGCAAACGAAAACGGAGCCTTTCGGCTCCGTCGTGGCTCGCGGCTACTGCGCCAGCTTCTTGTACTTCACCCTGTGGGGCTGAGCGGCCGCGTCGCCGAGGCGTTTCTTGCGATCGGCCTCGTACTCGGTGTAGTTGCCTTCGAAGAAGGTCACGTTGGAGTCGTCTTCGTAGGCCAGGATGTGCGTGGCGATGCGGTCGAGGAACCACCGATCGTGGGAAATCACGATGGCCGCGCCAGGGAAGTCCAGCAGCGCTTCCTCGAGGGCCCGCAGAGTCTCGATGTCGAGGTCGTTGGACGGTTCGTCGAGCAGCAGCACGTTGCCGCCCTGCTTGAGGGTCAGGGCCATGTGCAGCCGCCCGCGCTCACCGCCGGAGAGGTCCTTGACGAACTTCTGCTGGTCGGCGCCCTTGAAGTTGAACCGCCCTACGTAGCCACGCGACGGCACTTCGTAGCTGCCGACCTTGATCATGTCGAAGCCGTCGGACACCTGTTCCCAGACGGTCTTGTTGCCTTCGAGCATATCGCGGCTCTGATCGACGCTGGCGATCTGCACGGTGTCGCCGATCTCGATGCTGCCGGAATCGGGCTGCTCCTTGCCGGTGATCATGCGGAACAGGGTCGACTTGCCCGCGCCGTTGCCGCCGATCACGCCGACGATCGCGCCCTTCGGCACGCTGAAGCTGAGATTGTCGATCAGCACGCGATCGCCGTAGCCCTTGGTCACGCCGTGGAACTCGATGACCTTGTCGCCCAGGCGCGGACCGGCGGGGATGTAGATTTCATTGGTTTCACTACGCTTCTGGAATTCCTGGGACTGCATTTCCTCGAATCGCTGCAGGCGCGCCTTGGACTTGGCCTGACGCGCCTTGGCGCCCTGGCGCACCCATTCCAGTTCGGCCTTCATCGCTTTCGCGTGGGAGGCCTCCTGCTTGGCTTCCTGGGCCAGGCGGGCGGACTTCGATTCCAGCCAGCCGGAGTAGTTGCCTTCGTAGGGGATGCCATGGCCGCGGTCGAGCTCGAGGATCCAGCCGGCAACGTTGTCGAGGAAGTAGCGATCGTGGGTGATCGCCACCACGGTGCCGGGGAAGTCGTGGAGGAAGTGCTCCAACCAGGCCACCGAATCGGCGTCCAGGTGGTTGGTCGGTTCGTCGAGCAGGAGCATGTCCGGCGCCGACAGCAGCAGACGGCACAGCGCCACGCGGCGCTTCTCGCCACCCGACAGGTGTTCGATGGTGGCGTCCCACGGCGGCAGGCGCAGCGCGTCGGCGGCGACTTCCAGCTGGCGCTCCAGGTTATGGCCGTCGGAGGCCTGCAGGATGGCTTCCAGCTTGGCCTGCTCGGCGGCCAGCGCGTCGAAGTCGGCATCCGGCTCGGCATAGGCGGCGTAGACCTCGTCCAGCCGCGCCTGGGCGTTCTTGATCTCACCCACGGCCTCCTCGACGATGTCACGAACGGTCTTCGTCGGGTCAAGCTGCGGCTCCTGCGGCAGATAACCTACCTTGATGCCGGGCATCGGCCGGGCCTCGCCGTCAATCTCGGTGTCGACGCCGGCCATGATCCGCAGCAGGGTCGACTTGCCCGCGCCGTTGAGGCCAAGCACGCCGATCTTGGCGCCGGGGAAGAAGGACAGCGAGATGTCCTTGAGGATTTCGCGCTTCGGGGGAACGACCTTGCTCACCCGGTGCATGCTGTAAACGTACTGAGCCATGACGGACCTTGGACTGGAAGAGGATTCGATGAGGGCGGGAGCCCTGGGGCGAAGCAGGGAGGCTTCGCCGAGGAACATTTTGCAGGCTGGCCTAACCTAACGATGAAGCCCTTGCCGGACCTTCGATGAAAGCCGCCGAACAGGCGCCAGCCTCACCCCCGCGCGTGCCGGCAAAGCTACCGGAACACGCGGGCAAGGGCAAACCACGCTCGTCGGCCATACTGGCAGTTTGCCTTCTTTCCGGGCATGCTAGCCGCCCGCGCCAGCCCGCCTTTTTTCCGGGAGACGCCGGTTCTCTATAGTGTTGATTTTGCAGGAATAGCCGGTGTTGAAGCTGCCCTCATCCCTCCCGCATGCCGTCGACGGCGCTCGGCGAGGTTCGGTCAAAGGCATTCTGGTCGCGTTGGTGCTGGTGGTTCTGAGCCTGCTGCTCTGGCAGTTGCGCCAGGAGTTCCAGCAAGGCCAGGCCAGTGAGCGGCAGCGCAGCCTGGAATCGGGCATCCAGCTCGCCGACCACCTCGCCGCCAGCATGGACCTCAAGGCCCACGCCGCGCTCGCGCTGCTGCACCAGCGTGGGCCCGCGCCGCTCTCCCGGCTCGGCGGTCCCGGCCTGCTCGGCGACCTGCAACGCATCTATCCGTCCCTGCGCAGCCTCGCCTGGCTGGACGAGCAGGGCCGACTGCTGGAAGACACCGAGGGCGAGTCGGGCGATATCGCCGCTTTGCCTGCCCTGCTACGCCGCGCCGGGGATGATCCTTTCCACTACCTGTATGCCGAAACCGAGGGTGGCACCGTCTACCTCGTGCTGCGCCAGAGCGCGGACGACCAGCCGCACGGGCACTGGCTGTTGCGCCTGAGCGGCGACTCGATGCACCGCTGGCTGCTGCAGCAGAACGCCCACGGCTGGCTGCTGGAGGACAAGGTAGAGCAACGCGCCATCGCCCGCCGATCACGGAACGCCAACCCGGACCCGCGAATCGCGCCGCTCAGCGCCGAAGAACGCTCGCTGAGCATCCGCGTGCTCCCGTTGCCGGGCAGCGACTGGCAACTGCGGGTGCTCTTCGATGTCGCCGAGGCCCGCGCGGCACAGTGGCCGGCGCTCTCCGGCAAGCTCCTGCTGTTCCTCGTCTGCAGCCTTCTGGTGCTCGGCGCGCTGGTCGGCCTGCTGCGTGAACAGCGTGCGCTGCGCGAACTCAACGATGCCTCGCGCCGCTCGTTGCGGCAGGCCGCCAGCGCCTTGCGCACCATCGAGGAACGCGTCCTGCTGACCCATGCCGACGGTCGCGTCAGCTACCTCAACCCGCAGGCCGAGGACCTCTTCGGCCTCAGCGACGAGGAAGCCCAGGGGCTGCATATCCTCGACCTGCTGCCCGGTCTCGACCCGCTGCTGATCAACGTCGCCGACATGCACCGCGACCTCGGCACCGACCTGGTGGAACTGGCGCAACACGGCGAGACGCGCCTGTTCGCGGTGACCCGCAGCGAGCTGAGCGAGGGCGAGCGGCACCAGGGCTTCGTCTGGGTGATGCGCGACGTCACCGAAGAGCAGCAGAGCATGCGCGTGCTGCAGGAAACCCGGCGCCGCTACCAGGACATCTTCGAGGGCACCGGCATCGCCCTCTGCGTCCTCGACCTGGCCGGCCTGCCGCCGTTCCTGCGCAACCAGGGCATCGTCGACGCCGAGTCGCTGCAGGCCTGGATTCAGGCCAACCCGCAGCGTCACGCCGAACTGGTGGCACAGATGCGCATCACCGAAGCGAACCAGGTGGCGCTGCAGCTGGTGGGCGTGAACAGCATCGAAAGCGCCTGGCAGCACCTGCTCGGGGATTCGCCACTGCACGCCGAAGGCCTGCGCTTCCAGCTGATCGCCGCGCTGCTCGAGGGACAACGGCGGCTCGAGATGGAAGCCCGCATCCTCACGCCCGCGGGGGACGAGCGCCATCTGTGGATGGTGCTGCGCCTGCCGGAGCAGGAACAGGACTACCACGCCGTCACCCTGAGCGTCAGCGACATCACCAGCCGCAAGCGGGTCGAACTGTCGCTGATCGAGCGCGAGCGGTTCTGGTCGGAGGTGGTGCGCGCGGCGCCGGACATGCTCTACGTGCACGACATGCTCAGCCGCGAGGTGGTCTACAGCAACCACAGCCTCGGCCTCAAGCTCGGCTACAGCAAACCGGAACTGCGCGCCATGGGCCAGCACTTCTGGGAGCAGATCCTGCATCCCGACGACAGCGACTACTACTGGCGCATCCGCGCCCTGCAGCAGGTCGTCGGGCAGAACCAGTTGCTCGAATCGCAGCTGCGCTGGCGCCATCGCAATGGCCGCTGGCACTGGTTCAGCATCCGCGAACAGGCGCTCTCGCGGACGCCCGACGGCCGCGTGAAGCACCTGATCGGCGTCGCCAAGGACATCACCGAGCAGATCGAGGCCAGCGAATCGCTGCGCGACAGCGAGCGCCGCTACCGCCTGCTGGCGGAGAGCATCAGCGACGTGATCTTCACCACCGACGACGACCTGCGGCTCAACTACCTGAGCCCGTCGGTGCGCGAGCTGCTCGGCTACGACAGCGACTGGATCATGCGCAACGGCATGGGCAGCCTGATCGCCAATCCGGCGCAGCTGGGCGGCTTCGAGGCCCTGCTCGACCGCATCCGCGAGGCGCAACGTAATCCGCTGCTGATGATCGAGCTGCGCAACGAACACCAGATGCAGATGTTCGTTCTCGACTGCCTGCGCGCCGACGGCCGCAAGATCACCGTGGAACTGCGCGCGATGCCGATGTGGGACGAGCACGGGCGCTTCGAGGGCATGCTCGGCATCGTCCGCGACATCAGCCCGCAACGCCGCGCGGAGAAGGAACTGCGCATGGCGGCGACGGTGTTCGAGCACTCGACCGCGGCGATCCTGGTCACCGACCCGGCCGGCTACATCGTCCAGGTCAACGAAGCCTTCAGCCGCATCAGCGGCTACGCCAGCGCCCAGGTGCTCGACCAGTTGCCGAACCTGCTCACCGCAGAAAGCCAGCAGAGCGGGCACATGCAGTACATCCTCGCCCAGCTCAACCAGCACGGCAGCTGGGAAGGCGAGGTCTGGCTCAAGCGCCACAACGGCGAGAACTACCCGGCCTGGGTGGGCATCACCGCGGTCCACGACGACGAGAAGGACCTGGTCAGCTACGTTTGCTTCTTCAGCGACATGAGCGAGCGCAAGGCCAGCGAGCAGCGCATCCACCGCCTGGCCTACTACGATCCGCTGACCCACCTGCCCAACCGCACGCTGTTCCAGGACCGCCTGTACACCGCGCTGCAGTCCGCGGAACGGCGCGAGGACTGGGTGGTGCTGATGTTCCTCGACCTGGACCGCTTCAAGCCGATCAACGACTCCCTCGGCCATGCCGCCGGCGACCGCATGCTCCAGGAAGTGGCGCTGCGCCTGGCCGCCTGCGGCGACGACTCGGACACCGTGGCGCGCATGGGCGGCGACGAGTTCACCCTGTTGCTGCGTGCCCAGGATTGCCGCGAAAGCGCGCTGAAACGGGCGATCCACGTGGGCGAGCAGATCCTCGCCAGCCTTTCCCGGCCGTTCATCCTCGAAGGCCGCGAGTTCTTCGTCACCGCCAGCATCGGCATCGCCCTCAGCCCGCAGGACGGCGAGGAACTGAGCCAGTTGATGAAGAACGCCGACACCGCGATGTATCACGCCAAGGAGCGCGGCAAGAACAACTTCCAGTTCTACCAGGCCGAGATGAACGCCAGCGCCCTGGAGCGCCTGGAGCTGGAAAGCGACCTGCGCCATGCGCTGGAGCAGGGCCAGTTCGTCCTCCACTACCAGCCGCAGCTGTCCGGCGACGGCAAGCGCCTGACCGGTGCCGAGGCTCTGCTGCGCTGGGAGCACCCTACCCGCGGGCTGGTGCCGCCGAACGACTTCGTCCCGGTGCTGGAGGAAATCGGCCTGGTGGTGCCGGTCGGCGACTGGGTGCTGAAGGAAGCCTGTCGCCAGCTCAAGGCCTGGCACCAGGCGCGCGTGCGCCTGCCGAAGATTTCCGTGAACCTTTCCGCGCGGCAGTTCTCCGACGGCCAGCTCGGTGAGCGCATCGCCTGCATCCTCAAGGACAGCGGCGTACCGGCCGCCTGCCTGGAACTGGAGCTGACCGAGAGCATCCTGATGCGCGACGTCGCCGAGACCATGCAGATCCTCGACAACCTCAAGCGCCTCGGCCTGTGCATCGCGGTGGATGATTTCGGCACCGGCTACTCCTCGCTGAACTACCTCAAGCAGTTCCCCATCGACGTGCTGAAGATCGATCGCAGCTTCGTCGACGGCCTGCCGGAGGGCGAACAGGACGCGCAGATCGCCCGCGCGATCATCGCCATGGCCCACAGCCTCAACCTCTCGGTGATCGCCGAGGGCGTCGAGACCCAGGCGCAGCTGGATTTCCTTCGCCAGCACGGCTGCGACGAGGTGCAGGGCTACCTGTTCGGCCGACCGATGCCGGCCGCCCAGTTCGAGTCGATGTTCAGCGGCGCGGCGCTCTTCGTGCTCAGCTGAAGCCCGCCGCAGACGGCCGCGGCACGGCCGTCGCGGCATTCGTCGCGCGCGGATGAACCCCGCTCGTCCAGCGCATGACGCCGCCTCATGTGTCAGCCCGCGCTGCTTCAGGTAGAATTCGCGCCTCTCCACCACCTCCCAGACGATCCAGGGGATTGCCATGTTCAGCCGAGATTTGACCCTTGCCCGCTTCGATGCCGAGCTTTTCGCCGCCATGGAGCAGGAAGCCCAGCGCCAGGAAGACCACATCGAGCTGATCGCCTCGGAGAACTACACCAGCCCGGCGGTGATGGAAGCGCAGGGTTCGGTGCTGACCAACAAATACGCCGAAGGCTATCCGGGCAAGCGTTACTACGGTGGTTGCGAACACGTCGACGTGGTCGAGCAGATCGCCATCGACCGCGCCAAGGAACTGTTCGGCGCCGACTACGCCAACGTCCAGCCGCACGCCGGCTCGCAGGCCAACTCGGCCGTTTACCTGGCGCTGCTCTCGGCAGGTGACACCATCCTCGGCATGAGCCTGGCCCACGGCGGTCACCTCACCCACGGCGCCTCCGTGTCCTCTTCCGGCAAGCTGTACAACGCTGTGCAGTACGGCATCGACGGCAACGGCCTGATCGACTACGACGAAGTCGAGCGCCTGGCCCTCGAGCACAAGCCGAAGATGATCGTCGCCGGCTTCTCCGCCTACTCGCAGGTGCTGGACTTCCCGCGCTTCCGCGAAATCGCCGACAAGGTCGGTGCCTACCTGTTCGTCGACATGGCCCACGTGGCCGGTCTGGTCGCCGCCGGCGTCTACCCGAACCCGGTGCCGTTCGCCGACGTGGTCACCACCACCACCCACAAGACCCTGCGCGGCCCGCGCGGCGGCCTGATCCTCGCCAAGGCCAATGCCGAGATCGAGAAGAAGCTCAACTCTGCCGTATTCCCCGGCGCCCAGGGCGGCCCGCTGGAGCACGTGATCGCGGCCAAGGCGGTGTGCTTCAAGGAAGCTCTGCAGCCTGAGTTCAAGGCTTACCAGCAGCAGGTGGTGAAAAACGCCCAGGCGATGGCCGAAGTGTTCATCGAGCGCGGCTTCGACGTGGTTTCCGGCGGCACCCAGAACCACCTGTTCCTGCTCTCGCTGATCAAGCAGGACATCACCGGCAAGGACGCGGACGCCGCCCTCGGCCGCGCCCACATCACCGTGAACAAGAACTCGGTACCCAACGATCCGCGCTCGCCCTTCGTCACCTCCGGCCTGCGCATCGGCACCCCGGCCGTGACCACCCGGGGTTTCGTCGAAGCCGACTGCCGAGAGCTGGCCGGCTGGATCTGCGACCTGCTGGGCAACCTCGGTGATGAAGGCATCGAAGCCAGCGTGCGCGAGAAGGTCAAGGCGATCTGCGCGCGCCTGCCGGTCTACGGCAAATAGTCTCTTCACTCGCGATAGAAGAGCCCGGCCGATGCCGGGCTTTTTCTTGCCCGCCGTTCAGGTAAGCGCGCTGGAGGCGACGCCCAGGCCACGCGGCACGTGGCGTTGCCCGGAGCACGGCAATTGCGGGGCGTGATATGATGCTGCGCTGTTTTGTCGCGCCCCTCACCCCCGGTGGCCAAACAGAACCCGCTGATCGACAGGCGTGCAGCCCGATCCAGCAAACAGAATGTCACTCAAGCAGCAGATTCCAACGACGAACAACAAGTCAGCGCGGAGAGACAGGAAGTTGGAGGCAAGGCGAATGCCCACCTCCATATGTCCATGTCCAGTCGATGCGGCCATGTCCGCGCAGACCATCGTGAGCGAGCGAGGCTGATGCCCGTCAGGCTGGCGTGGATGCTCGTTCACTATGGGAATCTGAAGATGTTCAAGAAACTCAATCCTGCCCTGCTTGGCCTTGCGATCGCCATGGGCACCCCGTCCGCATTCGCCGAAGAGGCGAAGAAGGTCGATGTCCTGCTCATCGGCGGCGGCATCATGAGCTCCACCCTGGGCATCTGGCTCAACGAACTGGAACCGGGCTGGACCATGGAAATGGTCGAGCGTCTGGACGGCGTCGCCGAGGAAAGCTCGAACGGCTGGAACAACGCCGGCACCGGCCACTCGGCCCTCGCCGAGCTGAACTACACCCCCCGAAGACAAGAACGGCAAGATCGACATCTCCAAGGCGATCGAGATCAACGAGTCGTTCCAGGTCTCGCGCCAGTTCTGGTCCTGGCAGGTTCGCCAGGGCGTGCTGAAGAATCCGCGCTCTTTCATCAACTCCACCCCGCACATGAGCTTCGTCTGGGGCGATGACAACATCGCCTTCCTGAAGAAGCGCTACGAGGCGCTGCAAGCCAGCCCGCTGTTCAGCGGCATGCAGTACTCCGAGGACCCGGCGCAGATCAGGCAGTGGGTTCCGCTGATGATGGAAGGCCGCGACCCGACGCAGAAGATCGCCGCGACCTGGACGCCGATCGGCACCGACATGAACTTCGGCGAAATCACCCGCCAGTTCGTCGCCAACCTCCAGAGCAAGGAGAACTTCTCGCTTAAGCTGTCCAGCGAAGTCGAGGACATCACGCGCAACCAGGACGGCTCCTGGCGCGTGACCTACAAGAACCTGAAGGACAACAGCGAGACGCAGACCGACGCCAAGTTCGTCTTCATCGGCGCCGGTGGTGGCGCGCTGCACCTGCTGCAGAAGTCCGGCATTCCGGAAGCGCGCGAATACGGCGCCTTCCCGGTCGGCGGCTCGTTCCTGGTCACCGAGAACCCCTCCATCGCCCAGCAGCACCTGGCCAAGGCCTATGGCAAGGCGTCGGTCGGCGCACCGCCGATGTCGGTTCCGCACCTGGACACCCGCGTACTCGACGGCAAGCGCGTGATCCTGTTCGGGCCCTTCGCCACCTTCTCCACCAAGTTCCTCAAGCAGGGTTCCTACCTTGACCTGCTGACCAGCACCAACACCCACAACGTCTGGCCGATGACCAAGGTCGGCATCGCCGAGTACCCGCTGGTCGAGTACCTCGCCGGTCAGCTGATGCTGTCGGACGACGACCGCATGGCCGCCCTGCGCGAGTACTTCCCCAACGCGAAGAAGGAAGACTGGCGTCTGTGGCAAGCCGGCCAGCGCGTGCAGATCATCAAGCGCGATGCCGAGAAAGGCGGCGTGCTGAAGCTCGGCACCGAGATCGTCGCCTCCGAAGACCGCAGCATCGCCGGCTTGCTGGGCGCCTCGCCGGGCGCGTCGACCGCCGCGCCGATCATGCTGGGCGTGCTGGAGAAGGTGTTCAAGGACAAGGTCGCCACGCCCGCGTGGCAAGCCAAGATCCGGCAGATCGTGCCGAGCTACGGCACCCGGCTCAACGACAGCCCGGATCGCGTGGCCGAGGAATGGAACTACACCGCGGGTGTCCTGCAGCTGACCACGCCGCCGCCGGTCAACAAGGCCAGCGTTGCGCCGACTCCGAGCGGAGACGAGGCGCCGCGCAAGGAAGACGCGGCGAGCGACATGGCACTCTGATCGCCAGCTCGTTCGGCTGAAACAGACAGGCTCCCTCGGGAGCCTGTTTTTTTATGCGCCGAGTTCGGCGAACCCCTGGCGAATCGCGTCTTCCGGCAGGTTGTCGCC
The DNA here is from genome assembly GCF_002364635.1 of Pseudomonas sp. UBA3153. Taxonomy (NCBI): domain Bacteria; kingdom Pseudomonadati; phylum Pseudomonadota; class Gammaproteobacteria; order Pseudomonadales; family Pseudomonadaceae; genus Pseudomonas; species Pseudomonas sp. UBA3153. The sequence goes on along the minus strand of NZ_DEYR01000073.1, from coordinate 26,048 downwards.
GATAAACACGATCACGCTCTCGCGCTTTTCGTCGGCGCCCCACTCGCTGTCGAAGTCGAAGCCGTACAGACGCAGCACGCCCTGGAACACCATCCGGCGGTCTTCGTCGGCAATGTCCAGCACGCCCTTGTAGCGCAGCAGCGAGTTGCCGTGGGTCTCCAGCAGGCGCTCCATGAAAGCGCTGAGCCGGTCGATGTCCAGCGCCCGGTCGCTCCTGAGCACCAGCGTGGCGATGCGATCCGGCGTCGCGTCGGCGGGCGCCAGTGGGCGCAGGCTCAACGACGGGCCGATGTCGGCGTTGAGGTTGAAGCCGCGGATGTCCAGCAACTCGGCGAGATCGATGCGGCCATGCTCGACCACGCGGATCGGCGCGCGGCGGTTGATCCGCTGCAGCCGCTGCTCCAGCGCCTCGACCGCGGCGGCATCCACCAGGTCGGTCTTGCTCAGCAGGATGCGGTCGGCGAACCCGACCTGGGCCTGGGCGATGGTTTCCTGCAGGTGGCGCGCGGCGTTGGCGGCGTCCACCAGGGTGACGATTCCGTCGAGCACGTAGCGCTCGCACAGCTCGTCGCCGGCGAAGAAGGTCTGCGCCACCGGTGCCGGGTCGGCCAGGCCGGTGCATTCGATCACCAACCGGTCGAACGCCAGTTCGCCGCTGTCGAGCTTGTCCAGCAGTAGATAGAGCGCCTTCTCCAGCTCGACATGGATCGAACAGCAGACGCAGCCGTTGGCCAGCGTCATCACCTGCACCGGCTCGCTGCCGAGCAACTGGCTGTCGATCGGCGTGTCGCTGTACTCGTTCTCGATCACCGCCAGCTTGAGGCCGTGCTCGGCGTCCAGCATGTGGCGCAACAGGGTGGTCTTGCCGGCACCGAGAAAACCGCTGAGTACGGTCACCGGGATGGGAAAGGAGGTAGGTATGGATGACATCGGATCGTCCTGCGGAGGGTGGATCACGCCTTCTCGATCCACCGAGCGATTTGCCGGAGGAGGAACGAGGCGCCGGCTACGCGCCCCGATCCACCCTGAAAAAGAACGCGCCACGACGAGGCGTGGCGCGCGGATACATCTGAATCGCCGGGCGCGCCAGGCACGCGGCCTGGCGCGGCGGGCTCAGCAGCAGCGGATGGGTCGCCCCTTGCCGCCGCCGTAGCGTGCCTCCTGGCGTTCCCGGAAGAACGCCTCGTAGCTCATCACCGGCAGATCGGGGTGCTTGCTGCCCATGTGCGCGACGTAGGTGTCGTAGTCGGGCATGCCGACCAGCATCCGGGCGGCCTGTCCGAGGTATTTCCCCATACGACTCAGGTCATTGAACATGGGCGTCTCCTCAAGCGTCCGGGATCGGCTGGAACGGAGCCTCGCGGTCGCTGCGCTCGGGCTTGACCCAGGCGGCGCGGCCCACCTTGATCGCGTAGAACAGCACGCTGAGCACGACGAACAGGAACAGCACGGTCAGGGTCGCGTTGGTGTAGGCGTTGAAGATCACGTGCTGCATCTGCGTGATGTCCTTGGCTGGCGCGATGACCTGGCCGGCGTCCAGCGCGGTCTGGTACTTCTTCGCCAGGGCCAGGAAACCGATGGCCGGGTTCGGGTCGAGCAGCTTGATTAGACCGGCGGTGGTGGTGCAGATCAGCAGCCACAAGGCCGGGAGCATAGGTACCCAGGCGTACCGCTGGCGCTTCATCTTGATCAGGACCACGGTGCCGAGCATCAGCGCGATACCGGCGAGCATCTGGTTGGAGATGCCGAACAGCGGCCACAGGGTGTTGATGCCGCCCAGCGGATCGATCACGCCCTGATACAGCAGCCAGCCCCACATCGCCACGCAACCTGCGGTGGCGATGACGTTGGCGGCCCAGGACTCGGTGCGTTTCAGCGCCGGCACGAAGTTGCCCAGCAGGTCCTGCAGCATGAAGCGCCCGGCACGGGTGCCGGCATCCACCGCGGTGAGGATGAACAGCGCCTCGAAGAGGATCGCGAAGTGGTACCAGAACGCCATGGTGTTCTCGCCCGGCAGCACGCTGTGGAGAATCTGCGCGATCCCCACGGCCAGGGTCGGCGCACCGCCGGCGCGGGCCAGGATGGTGTTCTCGCCGATGTCGTGGGCGACCGCCTGCAAGGCTTCCGGGGTGATGGCGAAGCCCCAGCTGCTGACCGTCGCGGCAACCGCCTGAACGTCACCGCCGACCACGGCCGCGGGGCTGTTCATGGCGAAGTACACGCCCGGTTCGATCACCGAGGCGGCGACCATCGCCATGATGGCGACGAAGGACTCCATCAGCATGCCGCCGTAACCGATGTAGCGGGCGTGGGATTCGTTGGCCAGCAGCTTCGGCGTGGTGCCCGAAGAGATCAGCGCATGGAAGCCGGACACCGCGCCGCAGGCGATGGTGATGAAGAGGAACGGGAACAGGGTGCCCTTCCACACCGGGCCGGTGCCGTCGGTGAACTGGGTCAGCGCGGGCATTTTCAGCTCGGGCATGACCACCAGGATGCCGATGGCCAGCGCGAAGATGGTGCCGATCTTGAGGAAGGTGGACAGGTAGTCGCGCGGTGCGAGGATCAGCCAGACCGGCAGCACCGCGGCGACGAAACCATAGCCGATCAGCATCCAGGTGATCTGCACGCCGGTGAAGGTGAAGTGCGGCGCCCATTCGGGGCTGGCGGCAATCTGCCCGCCAAGCCAGATCGAGCCAAGCAGCAGGATCACGCCGACCACCGAGATCTCACCGATGCGGCCCGGACGGATGTAGCGCATATAGAGGCCCATGAGCATCGCGATCGGGATGGTCGCCATCACGGTGAACATGCCCCACGGGCTTTCGGCCAGCGCTTTCACCACGATGAGCGAGAGCACGGCGAGGATGATGATCATGATCAGGAAGCAGCCGAACAGCGCGATGGTGCCGGGCACCTGGCCCATTTCCTCGCGCACCATCTCGCCCAGCGAGCGGCCGTTACGACGGGTGGAAATGAACAGCACCATGAAGTCCTGCACCGCGCCGGCGAGGACCACGCCGGCGATCAGCCAGAGCGTGCCGGGCAGGTAGCCCATCTGCGCCGCGAGCACCGGGCCGACCAGCGGGCCGGCGCCGGCGATGGCGGCGAAATGGTGACCGAAGAGGATGTGCTTGTTGGTCGGAACGTAGTCCAGACCGTCGTTGTTGAGCACCGCCGGCGTCGCGCGGGTCGGGTCCAGCTGCATCACACGATTGGCGATGAACAGGCTGTAGTAGCGGTAGGCGACCAGATAGAGGGCGACCGCCGCCACGACTATCCACAAGGCATTGATGGCTTCACCGCGGCGCAGGGCCACGACACCAAGGGCACACGCGCCCACCACGGCCAGCACTGCCCAGGGCAGATGGCGCAGGAGGCTATTGTTATTGTTCATGAGGGACTCCCAACGAGAGAACTGACGACTGCCGCAACAGTCTAGACCCGGCCCGAACAAATCCCTATTCGACCAAATCGCTACGCGCGGCAGCATGATCCTGGCTGTCGCTCGCGCCTGTTGCCAGTAAGCGAAACGACGGGCCGAAGTGTTGCCGGCCTGGGCGCGGAGCACAAGCCTTTCCGATGATCCGCGAGCCCCGCCCTTGAGCCACCGCGAGGTCCATTCGGATGGAAGGCACGCGGCACCGTTCACACCCGCGATCGACCGGCCGCGCAGGTTGCCCGCAGGGTCGCTATAGTGTGGAAAACCGAGGAGTCCGAGATGACTAGCGATAACAACGAACGTCGGCGTTTCCAGCGCATCGCATTCGACGCCGTGACCGAGATTGCCCAGGGCGATCAGCGCTGGGTGGGCGCATTACAGGACGTGTCCCTGCATGGGCTGCTGATAAAGCAGCCGGCTCATTGGTCAGGCGATCCGGAACAGCCGTTCCGCGCGCTGATCGACCTGGGTGGCGATATCCAGGTGCACATGGAAATGCGCCTGGCCCGAGAACAGGGCGGTTATCTGGGATTCATCTGCCAGCACATCGACCTCGACTCCATCAGCCACCTGCGCCGGCTGGTCGAACTGAACCTCGGCGACGAAGCCTTGCTCGAGCGCGAACTGGCGGCTCTGGGCGGGGTGTAAGGCCGCCGCCCGTCTATTCGAACAACGCATCCAGCGCCTGCTCCAGGCGCGTCACCGCGATCACCTGCAAGCCCGGCGGCGCCTCTTTCGGCGCATTGCCGCGCGGCACGATGGCGCGCTTGAAGCCGTGCTTGGCGGCTTCCTTCAGGCGCTCCTGACCGCTCGGCACTGGGCGGATCTCGCCGGACAGGCCGACCTCGCCGAACACCAGCAGGTCATGCTCCAGCGGCCGGTTGCGCAGGCTGGAGATGACCGCGGCCATCAGCGCCAGGTCGACCGCCGTCTCCAGCACCTTCACCCCGCCCACGACGTTGATGAACACGTCCTGATCATAGGTCGGGATGCCGCCGTGCCGGTGCAGCACGGCGAGCAGCATCGCCAGTCGGTTCTGGTCGAGGCCGAGGGTGACTCGCCGAGGGTTGGCCAGGTGGCTGGTGTCGACCAGCGCCTGCACCTCCACCAGCATTGGCCGCGAGCCTTCCCAAGTCGCCATCACCACGCTGCCGGGCACCGCCTCCTGCGCGCGGGTAAGAAAAATCGCCGAGGGGTTGGAGACTTCCTTCAGTCCCTTGTCGGTCATGCCGAACACGCCCAGTTCGTTGACCGCGCCGAAGCGGTTCTTCACCGCGCGCAGCAGGCGCAGGCGGCCGTCGGACTCGCCCTCGAAATACAGCACGGTATCCACCATGTGCTCCAGCACGCGCGGCCCGGCCAGCGCCCCCTCCTTGGTGACGTGGCCGACCAGGAAGATCGCCGTCCCGCTCTGCTTGGCGAAACGCACCAGCAACGCCGCGCTCTCGCGGACCTGGGCGACGCCGCCGGGCGCCGATTGCAGCTGCTCGGTGTAGATGGTCTGGATCGAATCGATCACCATCACCTTGGGCCGCTCGCGCCGCGCGGTATCGATGATCGACTCGATGCAGGTTTCGGTCATCACCTTGAGCTTGTCCTGCGGCAGCTCCAGGCGCCGCGCGCGCATCGCCACCTGCTGCTGCGATTCCTCGCCGGTGACGTACAGCGCAGGCAACCGCGCGGCGATGTTGCACAGCGTCTGCAGCAGGATGGTCGACTTGCCGATACCCGGATCGCCGCCGATCAGCACCACCGAGCCGTCCACCAGCCCACCGCCGAGCACCCGGTCGAGTTCCGCGGAGGCGGTGGAGAAGCGCGGCATTTCCTCGATGCTGACTTCGGCCAGGGTCTTGAGCTGGGCCTGTTCACCGGCCCAGCCGGCCCGCCCGGAGGTCGAGGACGGTGCGCCCTCGATCATGGTTTCCACCAGCGTGTTCCAAGCGTTGCATTCCGCGCACTGGCCGGCCCATTTGGGGAAAGTGGCGCCGCACTCGGTGCAGCCGTACATGCGCTTGGCCTTGGCCATGGAGAACTCCCGCAAAAAAGAATGCGCCATCATACCCGCTGCGCATGCCTCGACTGCGCGCGGGCCGACAGGGAATCTCTGGCCATAAAAAAGCCCGGATCGATCGCTCGGTCCGGGCCGGAGGCTTGCGCTGCAATCAGGCGCTGCAGGCCTTGCCGCAGTTGCAGCACTCGCCGGCAGCTTTGCGCAGCTGGCTGCTGAGGTCCTTCTGCAGGCCGACACGTTGCATCTTCAATGCAGAAAGCTGGGTGTCATCGAGTTTCTCGACGCCGCTCTCGACGCGCAGGATGCGCTTGTCGACGTCGTCGAACTGGTCGGCCAGGCGTGCGAAACGCGGATTGGCCTTGCGCAGTTTCAGGGAATCGGAACGTTGCCGATCGAACTCACTGGGCTGAGAATAGTATTCGATGTGCATGATTGCGCTTCCATGGTTGAAAATTTGGCGCAACGTAAACCACCGCTACCCGTCCGCCCTTGACCCCGATCAAACCCATTCAAGCCCTCTGCAAGTGAATTTGTCGCAGCCCTCCGCGTCTACCGGAATGACTGCTCGCCGCCCCTGGAGCCCCGATGAACAACGACCTCTCACGCTGCACCGCCTGTCGCGAAGGAGAGACTTTCGAGCGGCCGGTGAGCATGGCCTTCCAGCCGATAATCGACATCCGAGACCGTAGCATTTTCGCCCACGAAGCCCTGGTGCGCGGCCCCGCCGGCGAGGGGGCGGGTAGCGTGCTGCAGCAGGTCGACGCCTCCAACCGCTACGGTTTCGACCAGTTGTGCCGGATCACCGCGCTGCGCCAGGCCGCCCGGCTGCCGTTGCCAGGGAAGCTGTCGATCAACTTCATGCCCAACGCGGTGTACAAGGCCGAGACCTGCATCCGCGCGACCCTGGAAACCGCCCGCCAGCTGGACTTCCCGGTGCAGCGGATCATCTTCGAGGTCACCGAGCAGGAACAGGTGCAGGACCTCGACCACTTGGCCGGCATCCTGCGCGCGTATCGCAAGATGGGTTTCTCCACCGCCATCGACGACTTCGGCGCCGGCTATGCGCACCTTAATCTGCTCGCCGACTTCCAGCCCGACCTGATCAAGCTGGACATGCAGCTGCTGCGCGGCATCGACGGCGACGCCGTGCGCCAGGTGCTGGTGGAAAGCGTGGCGCAGATCTGCCGCAAACTGCGTATCGGGCTGATCGCCGAAGGCGTGGAAACTGCCGGCGAATATGCCGCGCTCAAGGCGATGGGAATCTACCTCTACCAGGGCTATCTGTTCGCCAAACCGGCCTTCGAGGCGCTTCCCGACGTAAACTGGCCTTAACTCCACCGGAACTGCCGGGCCTGGAGTGCAGTCCCTCTTAACACCTTGCATGTCCGCGCCCGGACCCAGCGCCCCGGGTGCGGAGAATCCGTTTCCCCGATCAGAAGGAGCAGCCCATGAGCTTTGTCCAAGAGTTCAAGTCATTCGCCATGAAAGGCAACGTCGTCGATATGGCCGTCGGCATCATCATCGGCGCCGCGTTCGGCAAGATCGTCTCGTCGTTCGTCGGCGACGTGGTCATGCCGCCGCTGGGCCTGCTGATCGGCGGCGTGGATTTTTCCGACCTGGCGGTGATCCTCAAACCGGCGCAAGGCGATGCGCCCGCGGTGGTGCTGGCGTACGGGAAATTCATCCAGACGGTGTTCGACTTCCTGATCGTCGCCTTCGCGATCTTCATGGCGGTCAAGATGATGAACAAGCTGCGCAAGCACGAAGAGGTCAAACCGGCCGCGCCGCCGGCCCCGACCAAGGAAGAGGTGCTGCTGACCGAGATTCGCGACATCCTCAAGGAGCAACGCAGCCCGGCGATCGACACGAAACCGCCGCTCTGAGCCAGTCCTCCTATGAAATGAAAACGGCGCCTCGGGCGCCGTTTTCATACGTGGAGACTCAGGCTGCCGGCGGACGCAGCTCCAGCCGGGCGATGCGCCGGTCCTTCACCTCCAGCACGCGCAGTTGCCAGCCCGCGTACTCGAGCCGGTCGCCGCTGACCGGCAGGCGATCGAGCAGGCTCATCGCCAGGCCCGCGAGGGTCTGGTAATCGTCGGTGGCGCTGGCCTGGAAGCCCAGGCGCCGGCGCAGCACCGCCAGGTTCAGCGCGCCGCTGACCTGATAGCCGTCGTCCGCCTCGAGGATGTCCGGCCCCTGCACTTCACTGGCATCCGGCAGCTCGCCGGCGATCGACTCGAGGATGTCGGTGAGCGTCAGCAGCCCCTCGAAATGGCCGAACTCGTTGACCACGAAGGCCACGTGGGTGGATGCCTGGCGCATCTGCTCCAGCGCGTTGAGCACCGAGCAGCTCTCCGGCAGGTTGATCGGCACGCGCACCAGGCGCTCGATATCGGGCTGTTCGCCCTGCAGCAGCTCGCGCAGCAATTCCTTCTTCTGCACGTAGCCCAGCGGCTCGTCGATGGCCGCGCCGCGCGCCACCACCAGGCGCGAATAGGGGGAATCCAGCAGCCTGCGACGCTGCTCCTCCGGCGGCGCCAGCAGGTCGAGGTGGGCGACGCGCATGCGGTCGGTCATCACCGTGCGGATCGAGCGTTCGGCGAGGTTCAGCACGCCGCTGATCATCACCCGCTCGCGGCGGCCGAACAGCGCCGCCTCGCCGTCGCCGGCATCGAGCAGGTCGGCGATCTCCTCGTCGACCTCCTCGGCCTCCAGCCGGCGCCCGCCGAGCAGGCGCAGCACGGCGTGGGCGGTGCGTTCGCGGATGTTGCGGCGGCCCTGCAGATGGCGCTTGCGGCGCCAGCGGGCGAGCTGATTGAACAGCTCGATGAGGATCGAGAAGCCGATCGCCGCGTACAGGTAGCCCTTGGGAATGTGGAAACCCAGACCTTCGGCCGTGAGGCTGAAGCCGATCATCATCAGGAAGCCCAGGCACAGCATGATCACCGTCGGGTGGGCGTTGACGAAGGTGGTCAGCGGCTTGCTGGCGATGATCATCAGGCCGATGGAGATCACCACGGCGATCATCATCACCTGCAGGTGTTCGACCATCCCCACCGCGGTGATCACCGCGTCCAGCGAGAACACCGCATCGAGCACGACGATCTGCGCTACCACCGGCCAGAAGGCCGCGTAGGCACGCGCGCCCTGCTGCACGTGGGTGCGCCCCTCGAGGCGCTCGTGCAGCTCCATGGTCGCCTTGAACAGCAGGAAGATACCGCCGAACAGCATGATCAGGTCGCGTCCGGAAAACGCGTGACCGTAGACCTCGAACAGCGGTGCGGTGAGGGTGACCAGCCAGGAAATGCTCGCCAGCAGGCCCAATCGCATGATCAGCGCCAGCGACAGGCCGATCAGCCGCGCGCGGTCGCGCTGCTCGGGGGGCAGCTTGTCGGCGAGGATGGCGATGAACACCAGGTTGTCGATGCCCAGGACGATTTCCAGGACGATCAGCGTGAGCAGGCCCAGCCAGGCCGTTGGATCGGCGATCCATTCCATCAGTGCGACCCTCCGCGGCGAACGAAGGGGTGGAAGGGTGATCGGCAAACGGTCTGGCGAGGTGAGTCACTGTCCATCGAGGGGCGGATTCCAGGGAAAGGAATCCAGATGCTAGTGGCCGGCGCGGCGGATGCTAAGCGGAAAAACGTAACAGCGCGTTCGCCGCTACCAGTAGTTCTCCACCGCCACCTGCCCCGGCCGACGGCTCAGCGAGAGCTGCATGTCGCGGGTTTTCAGCAGCGCGCGGGTGTCCTCGATCATCTGCGGATTACCGCACAGCATGACCCGCGAGTGCCCCGGCTGCAGCGTTTCTCCGGCAGCGCGCTCCAGCTCGCCGTTCTCGATCAGCGTGGTGATGCGCCCCTGCAGTGCGCCGGGATGCGCCTCGCGGGTAACCACCGGGATGAAGCGCAGCTTGTGCGCATGCTCCTGCAGGTAGTCGCGGCCGGCGAGACCGGCGATCAGCTCGCGGTAGGCCAGCTCGCGCGCCTCGCGGACGCTGTAGACGAGGAAGATCCGCTCGAAGCGCTCCCACACCTCGAAGTCCTGGAGGATCGAGACGAAGGGCGCGACGCCGGTGCCGGTGGCCAGCAGCCAGAGGTCGCGACCGTCGACGAAGCGGTCGAGGGTGAGGAAACCGAAGGCCTGCTTGTCCACCAGCAGCTCGTCGCCGACCCGCAGGCGGCTCAGCTCGCTGGTGAACTCGCCGCCCGGCACGACGATGGAGAAGAAGTCGAGGAATTCGTCGTGCGGCGCCGAGACCATGGAGTAGGCCCGCCACACCGTGCTGCCGTCGGCCTTGGTCACGCCGAGCCGGGCGAACTGCCCGGCGCGGAAGCGGAAACCCGGATCGCGCGTGGTGCGCAGGCTGAACAGACTCGGGGTCAGTGGCTGCACGTCGAGCAGCGTCTGGCGGGTGAACTTGTCGTCGCTGGCGGTCATGGCTCGCTCTCGTCTGGCAATGCGCGCCTAGTGTCGCGCATTGCCACCGGCATAAACACCGGCGGGCGGCAGGTGTATAGGCCGCGCAGAGGCATAGGTTCCGCGTCTGCGCCTGAGCGCGCCCGCGACTTACGGCTGGCCGACGGCGCCGGCGGTGTTCTCCTTGAGACTGCGGGTAGCGGTCTGGATGAAGGCGTCGAGGGTGTCCTTCATCTGCGTTTCGGCCGCCGTATCGGTGGCCACGCTGACCTTCGCATCGTGGCCGAGCCGGTAGTCGTACAGCCGTGCCGGCAGGTCGCGCGGCTGCACGAGGATCTGCCCGCCCTTCACCAGCGCCACGGTCTGTTCACCGCCGGACGGCTTGATCATGCCGATGCCCTGGTCGCCGGCCGGCAGGTTGAGCAGGTCGCGGCCCCAGCACTGCTGGCGGGTGGTGCCGCCGAGCCGGCCCATGATGGTGGGCACCACGTCGATCTGCGTGCCGACGGTATCGCGCAGGCTGCCGAACTTCTCCTGCACGCCCGGCCCGATGAGCAGCAGCGGCACGTTGAAGCGGAACAGGTCCATTTCGGTGAGCTGTTCGGTGCTGCCGAAACCGTGGTCGCCGAGCACCACGAACAGGGTGTCCTTGAAGTACGGCGCCTTGCGCGCCTTCTCGAAGAACTGGCCCAGCGCCCAGTCGGCGTAGCGCATCGCGGTGAGGTGCAGATCGTTCGAGCCGAACCCGGTGACCGGCTCCACCGGCAGGTCCTTGGGCAAGGCGTAAGGCGTATGGTTGGAAAGGCTCTGCAACAGCGCGTAGAAGGGTTTTCCGTCACTGCCCAGCTTGAGCAGTTCCTCGGCGCCGCGATCGAACATGTCCTGGTCGGACACGCCCCAGGTCGGGTCGATGAACACCGGGTCGACGAAATCCTCGCGGCCGACGAAGCGGCTCATGCCCTGGTTGCTGAAGAACCCGGACTGGTTGTCCCACTGGAAGTTGCCGTTGTAGACGTACACGTCGCGGTAACCGCGGGCATTCAGCTGCTGCGGCAGCCCGGAGAAGCGGTGCGCGCCCTCCGGCATGCGCATCAGGTATTCGAAGCCCGGCAGGTTAGGAAAGCAGGCCATGGTGGCGAACATCCCCTGATGGGTGTGGGTGCCGTTGGAGAAGAAACGGGTGAACAGCAGCCCCTCCTTCGCCAGGCGGTCGAAGTTCGGGGTGATGTTGCCCGGCTCGCCCAGCGCACCGACGTAACGCCCGGCGAAGCTCTCCAGCAGGATCACCACCACGTTGCGGATCGGCAGCGTGCCGGCTTGCGGCGGCGTGGTGTCGCGACGCAGCGCGGCGCTGTCGGCATCGACCAGGCGGTCGTTGGGCGTCAGCAGCATCTCGCGCACCACCTGCAGGGCCCTATCCGCGGGCAGGCTGGCCTTCCAGGCGTTCTGCCGGTGCGAGGAAAAGCTGTGTTTGGCGGCGTCCACCAGGGTCAGGGTGCCGTTCAGGCCGAGGTGATTCACGAACATCGATTCGGTGGTGTAGGCATCGCCCCAGCGCAGTGGCGGCCCCTGGCGCAGATTGCCGCGCGCGGCGATCACGCAGACCACCAGGCACAGCGCGAACACCGGCAGGCGCCAGTACCAGGCGGCGCGCCGGCCCGACGACTGCGGCGCGGCGCGGGTCGCCAGGTCCAGGTGCTTGAACAGCCAGGCCAGCAGCAGCGTTCCCAGCGCCCAGGCCAGCAGGTAGCGCGCCACCGGAAAGCCGTGCCAGAGCATGCTGGCGACGGTGGTCGGGTCTTCCTGCAGGTACTGGAACACCAGCGCGTTGAGGCGCTGGTGGAACTCGCGGTAGAAGTCCATCTCCAGCAGACCGAGGAACAGCGTGAGGCTGGCGAACAGCACCAGCCAGGCGCGCATCGCCCCGCGCAGGCGCATCGCCGGCGCCCACAGCAGACACAGCACCAGCGGCGCGCAGGCGTACACCGCCAGGCGCAGGTCGAAACGCAGGCCATTGAAGAAGGCCTCGCCGAACATCTCGGGCGTCGCGCTGCCGATCAGCTCGCGGTTGTACACCAGCAAGGCCACGCGCAGCAGCGAATAGAGGACGAGCAGGACGAGCCCGCTCCCCAGGGTGAACGCCAGGTGACGGGCGATGGAGGCGCGCGGCGCGGGCAGGCGGGAACGGGATGACGACAACGGCATGGACACTTCCTGTGGGTACGGCGACAGGTGGGAGGCGTCCGGCGAGGGAGCCGGGCGCGCGCATCCTAGCCGCGCCCTCATCAACGCCAGGTCAAGCCGATGTGAAAGACGCGTCAAATGAAGCAGGTACCGGGCGCTTCAGCCGGCGTCGCTTGCAGGTAGAATGCCGGGCCCAGCCGCCAGCGCCCGCGATCCGCCGATGAACACCTTCACCACGCCCTTCGCCCGACTCGAGCTGATCCGTCAGCCGGAGCAGAACCACGAGCCGCTGCAGGCCTTCGATGCCGCCGACGAGTACCTGTTGAACCACCTGCACCAGCAGGGGCTGGCGGCGGACGCCCGGGTGCTGCTGCTCAACGACGGTTTCGGCGCCCTCGCCTGCTCCCTGGCCGGCAAGGCCCGCGTGGTCAGCAGCGGCGATTCGCACCTGGGCCACCTGGCACTGCAGAAAAACCTCGCCCGCAATGACCTGCCCGCCGACGCCGTCGCGTTCGTACCCGCCAGCCAGCGCGCCGAAGGTCCGTTCGACTGGGTGCTGATCCGCGTGCCGAAGACCCTGGCGCTGCTCGAAGAACAGCTGATTCGCCTGCACCACCAGTTGGCGCCGGGGGCGCGGGTCGTCGCCGGGGCGATGATCAAGCACCTGCCCCGCGCCGCCGGCGAGCTGATGGAGACATACATCGGCCCGCTGCAGGCCTCGCTGGCGGTGAAGAAGGCGCGGCTGCTGTTCGCCACGCCGGAGCAGAAAGCTGAGCCACGCTCGCCCTACCCCAGCCGCTACCGCCTGGAGCAGCCGCCGCTGGAACTGCTCAACCACGCCAACCTGTTCTGCCGCGAAGGCCTGGACATCGGCACCCGCGCGTTCCTCGCGCACCTGCCGCGGCAACTGGGCGAACTGCGCGTGGCCGACCTCGGCTGCGGCAACGGCGTGCTCGGCATCGTCTACGCGCTGGGCAATTCCCAGGCGCAACTGACGCTGGTGGACGAGTCGTACATGGCCGTGCAGTCGGCGGCGGACAACTGGCGCGCGGCGCTGGGCGAGCGCCCGGTGGACATTCGCGCCGACGACGGCCTCGCCAGCCAGCCGGCGGATTCGCTGGACCTGGTGCTGTGCAACCCGCCCTTCCACCAGCAGCAGGCGGTCGGCGACTTCCTCGCCTGGCGGATGTTCCAGCAGGCCCAGGCGGCGCTGGTGCAGGGCGGCGAACTGTGGATCGTCGGCAACCGCCACCTGGGTTATCACGTCAAGCTCAAGCGCCTGTTCCGCGGCGTGGAGCAGGTCGCGGCGACGCCCAAGTTCGTCATCCTGAAGGCGCGCAAGTAGCGCCTCCGGCGCCGCACGAAGGGCGCCGGAAACACCTCAGAAATCGACGGTGGCCGAAACCTTCAGCGTGCGCGGCGCACCCTGGGTCAGGTAGCCGCCATTGGTCGACGCCCAGTAGTCCTCGTTGGCGACGTTCTCCAGGCCGGCACGCAGCGTGACGTCGCGGGCCTCCACCGTGAACCGGTAGCTCGCGCCCAGATCGATACGCGTCCAGGCCGGAATGCTCAATGTGTTCGCGGAATCGTAGAACTGGCCGCCGGTACGCAGCAGCAGCCCGTTGACGCTCACCCCCGGCATGCCCGGCACGTCCCAGTCGGCACCGAGGTTGAACTGGAACTCCGGGACCCCGACCGCACGATTGCCGTCGTTCGCGCCCCCGGATGTACCGCTCAGCTCGGTATCGATCCAGGTGCCCCCGGCCAGGACACGCAGCCCGACCAGCGGTTCGCCGAACACGCTCAGCTCGACGCCGCGGTTTCGCTGTTCGGCATCGACCCGGTAGTAGTTGTCCGGGCCGGTGACTCCCTGCGGTTGCTCGATGCGGTAAACCCCGAGGCTGGCGCCGTAGGTGCCCCAGTCGAGCTTGATCCCCGCCTCGATCTGCTTGCTGCGATAGGGCGCGAACATCTGCCCTGCTGGATTGCTCGAAGCGCCGGGGGCCGTAGGTCCCTGCTGAAGAGACTCGATGCGATTGGCGTAGAGCGACAGATACTCGGTGGGTTTGATCACCAACCCGTAGACCGGCGTGGTGATGCTGTCGTCGTAGTTAGAGGTACGCAGGCCGGTTGCGGCGCTCCAGGCATCCGCCGCGATGGACTGGCGGCGCAGCCCGAGGGTGAGCAACGCGCGGTCGTCGAAGAAGCCCAGGGTGTCGGAGATCGCCGCGCTGCGGTTCTTCACCTTGCCGGTGGTGTCCGGGTCGTGGATATCGCCGCTGACCGGTATCGTCGGGTCAGGTTCGGGGCTGGGAAATGGGTCGTAGAGGCTTCCCGGAAGCCGGTTGCCCGCGCTGGTCGACTCGAACGCATTGCGCTTCTCCTGCCAGATGCCGTTCACCGCGACGTTCAGCTGGTGGCTGACCGCCCCGGTCATCAGCTTGCCGCGCAATCCGGCCACCGTGCTGTAGGTCTCCTGGTCGAGTGGCGAATACAGGCGCCCGACCCTCGCGGCTCCGCTCGGCGAGGTGACGTAGAGCGAGGAGTACACGCCATTTTCGCGGGTGTACTTGCCACCGGCGGCGCCGTAGAGCGTCCAGTCGTCATCGAGGTCGTACTCGGCATTGAACATGCCGTAGGTGTCTTCCAGCTGGGAGTAGGCCCAGGGCTGCGAGTAGTTGTCGTTGGCGTGGGGTACCTTCGGCACCTTCCCGCCGAGCCCGGCGGTAGTCAGGTAGACCACCGACCGCCCCTCGTTGACGCGCTGTTTCTGGTAGCCGAAATCGGTCGACAGGCGCAAACGGTCGCCGCGGTAGTCCAGACCGAACGCCGCCAGAGTGAAGTGCGAGTTCTCCCCATCGACGGCCGACTCGCCGTCGCGCTGGGCAATGTTGGCGCGCACCCCGAAGCGATCGTCCTCGCCGAAGCGCCGCCCGAGGTCGAGGTGGACGCCCGTCTTGCTGTCGCTGGTGTAATCCAGCGTCACACGGCGCGTCGGCGTGTCTTCGGCGCGTTTGGACACGACGTTGATCGCCCCGCCCACGCCGCTGCCGCCGGGCGCCACGCCGTTGAGAAAGGCGTTGGCGCCCTTGAACACCTCGACCCGCTCGACCGCTTCGGCGGAAATGATCTGCCGCGGCAGTATCCCGTACAGCCCGTTGAAGGCGATGTCGTCGGAGTAGAGTTGAAATCCGCGGATCACGAAGACCTGCGAAAAGTTGCCGAAGCCGTAGGACTGGCGCACGGCCGGGTCGCTGGCGAGCACGTCGCCGAGGGTTTGCGCCTGGCGCTTCTCGATCAGTTCGGAGGTGTAGCTGGAGAAGCTGAACGGCACGTCCTGCATGTCCTGGTTGCCCAGGATGCCCAGGCGCGCGCCGCGGGCTACCTGGCCGCCGGCGTAGGCTTCCGGCAGGCCGTCAGCGGCGGCCGAGCGCGCGGTAACGGTTGCAGTACCGAGTTCCAGGGCCGCGCCCTGCGGGTTGCGCACCAGGGTGATGGTGCCGTCGCCGGCGGCCTGGTAGCCCAGCCCGGAGCCTTGCAGCAGGCGCTGCAGGCCTTCGGCCACGGAGTAATCGCCCTGCAGGGGCTGCGCGGTGCTCAGGCCGTCGGTCATCTCGGCGCTGTAGAGCAGGCGGATGTCGGCCTGCTCGGCAAAGGCGGTGAGCGCGGATTCCAGGCTCTGCACGGGGACATCCAGCGGCACGGCCCAGGCGGCCGGCAAGGCGATGGCGAAATGAGCGACGAGAAGGGCGCGGGCGAGAGGATGGCGATGTGGCCGCATGGTTCGATTCCTGATCACTGCAAAGGACGATGCGAGAAATTCGCATTTGCAGGAGGAAGACGAAACGCCCTCTCTTTTCTGAACCTGGCACGCCACTTTTTTTCGCGCCCGCAAAAATCGGGACGCGTCCGGCTATCGGGCCGGGTCCTGCGCGCCCCGGGCGGAGACCAGCAGGAGACCGGGAAGGCGGGTCAGCCTGACGGGCAGCGTCGCCTCGATGGCGTCGAAGACCGCCTGCGGCTGCTGCCGGGAGAACACTCCGGTGACCGACAGCCGCCGGGCTTGATCGTCGAGGAACAGCACGCGGCCATCCTGGTAACGCGCGAGCTCGGCGAACACCTCTTCCAGCGGTTGCGACCTGAACACCAGCCGTCCGCGCTGCCAGGCCAGCGCCTGGCTGGCATCCAGCGGCCGGACCGCCTGCAGCACGCCGTGTTGCCAGAGCACCTGCTGCTGCGCGGTCACCGCCACCGCCGGCTGCCCGTCCTGGCTCGCCTCGACGCGCCCCTTGGTGACCGAGAGCAGCACCCGGTCGCCGCTGTAGTTGACGTCGAAGCGCGTGCCGGTGACGCGGATGCGCGCCGGCCCGGCCTGAATGACGAACGGATGCTCGGCATCCTTGGCGACCTGGAAATCCGCCTGCCCCTGATACAGCCGAACGCGGCGCTCGCCACCGTGCATGTCCCAGTCCAGCGCGGTATTGCCGTTGAGCATCAGGATCGAGCCATCCTCCAGCGCCACTTCACGCAGCTGCCCCGCGCCCGTGTGGATGTCGGCGTACCAGCCGACCCAGTGTTCCTGCGGTAGCCACAGGGCGATCACCAGGCACGCGGCCGCTGCCAGCGGCGCGGCCCAACCCAGCCGCGAACGACGGCGTGGCGCGGGCAATGGTGCTGGGTCGACCAGCGCGGTGCTGCTGCCTAGTTCGCCGATCAGGCCCCACAGGCGCTGCGCGCGGTTCCAGGCCTCGGCATTCGCCGCCGACGCCTGGCGCCAGGCTTCCGCCTCGGCGCGCTGGGCGGCGCTGGCGCGGCCGGAGTTGAGCAGCACCAGCCATTCGCGGGCACGGGTGGCGGGCTCATTCATGATGGGTCATCCATGCGGCTCTGGCAGTACTCGAGGGCCCTCAGGATATAACGCCCGGCCATGCTTTCGGAGACGCCGAGGCGCTCGCCGATTTCGCGCTGGGTCAGCCCGTCGAGGCGATTCCACAGCAGGGCCTTGCGCACGTGCGGCGGCAGTTCCTGCAACAGCGCATGCAACTGCGCCAGTTGCTGGCTGCCGGAGGCGCAGCGTTCGGGTCCGGGAATGGGGCTTTCCAGTTGCTCGTCCATCGGCTCCTGCGGCGCGCGGGCGTCCAGCTGGCGGCGATGGTCGATGACCAGGTTTCGCGCGATGCGGTAGAGAAAGGCCCGCAGGTTACCGATCTCCCCCGGCTGGGCGCGACGGAAACGCAGCCAGGTTTCCTGCCGCAGGTCCGCCGCCAGTTCCGAGCAATTCAGCTGGCGCGTGAGAAAACGCAACAGCTCGCCGGCATGGCGCTGGAACTGGCCGTCGGGGGACGGGGAATCGGAGGGCGACGACACGTCGAACACTCGAGGCTCGGGAAGAGGCGGACCATATATTTATCGAGAATAATTTTCAAATGAAAACCGATGCAATGCGCAACCTCCCAGCCGCGTACCCGTTCGGAGGTCCGACCACGGACAAAACATCTAATTTATGGATGTTTTAGATCGATAGGAAAGGTCCGTGGCACGCCTGGACGGACCTCCGCAGAACCGCCCGCATTTTATCTAACCGTTTGTTTTATATAAATATAACCAGACAATTAAGCGCATCGATATACACCATCATACGGATCATCTTCTTTATCGAATCCGTCGCGCTAGCATGGGAACCGTACTCACTTACCGACTTCTTCCGAACACGAGGTGCACCATGAAAACTCAACTTCTCGCCAGCCTGATCGTCGCCGGCCTCTCCACCGCCGCTTTCGCCGCACAGCCTGCCGTCCAGAACCAGACCGCAGGTGTTGCCCCGGCCGCACAGGTCCTGGTCGCCGAACAGGACGCCGAACACAACCGTGCCTCGCTGATCGAAACCCGCTCCAACCGTGACCAGGTCGCGCAACAGGACGCCGAGCACAACCGCGCCTCGCTGATCGAGAGCGGCTTCGACCAGGGCAATCTGGTGGCCCAGCAGGATGCCGAGCACAACCGCGCTTCCTGAGGACACCGCATGAGTCCGTTCAACCCCTGAGGGCGCCCCGCGAGGCGCCCTTGGTTCATCTGCACCCTCGCTAGCAGTCGGGCGGCCCGCCGAAACATCCGGTTACCTGCGTGCTACTCTGCGCCCCCGCTTCCGAGGCGACCCGCCGCATGTCCACCCACGCCAAGCTGCTTCTTCGCCATCAGCGTCCCTTCCTCGCCTTCTGGTTCGCCCGGGTGTTCACCTCCAGCGCCTTCCAGATAATCACCGTGGCCATCGGCTGGCACATCTACGGGCTGACCGGCAATGTCCTCGACCTGGGTCTGGTCGGGCTCTTCGAGTTCATGCCGCGCGTGCTGTTCATGCTGCACACCGGGCACGTCGCCGACCGTTACGACCGGCGCAAGGTCGCCGCGCTGTGCCAGACGCTGCAAGGGCTGACCGCCCTCGCGCTGGTGATAGGCAGCGCCACCGACAGCGTCACCCGCGAGATGATCTTTGCCATCGCCTTCCTCTTCGGCACCGCCCGCGCCTTCGAGATGCCGACCACCCAGGCGCTGCTGCCGAACATCATCCCGCCCGCGCTGTTCCCGGCGGCGGTGGCGGCGTCCGGCTCGGCGATGCAGGCGGCGACCATCATCGCGCCAGCGCTGGGCGGCCTGCTGTTCGCCTTCGGCTCGATCTGGGTCTACGGCCCGGCCGTGCTGCTCTATGGCGTCGCCGTGGCGCTGATGCTGCAACTGCCGGCGCGCCAGCAACCGATGAAACAGGAGAAGGCCACCCTGCATTCGCTGCTGGCCGGCATTCGCTTCATCCGCAGCCGTCGCGACGTGCTCGGCGCGATCTCCCTGGACCTGTTTGCCGTGCTGCTCGGCGGCGCCACCGCGCTGTTGCCGGTGTTCGCCCGCGACATCCTGTTCACCGGTCCCTGGGGCCTCGGCCTGTTGCGCTCGGCGCCGGCGGTGGGTGCGCTGCTGATGTCGTTCTGGCTGGCGCGTTTTCCGGTCGAGCGCCATGTCGGCCGGGTGATGTTCACCTCGGTGGGCCTGTTCGGCGTGGCCACCATCGCCTTCGGCCTTTCCACCTCGTTCTGGTTCTCGCTGGCGGTGCTCGCCGTGCTCGGCGCCGCGGACATGATCAGCGTGGTGATCCGCAGCACCTTCGTGCAGATGGAGACGCCTGACGAGATGCGCGGCCGGGTCAGCGCGGTGAACGGCCTGTTCATCGGTGCCTCGAACCAGCTCGGCGAATTCGAATCCGGCCTCACTGCGCACTGGTTCGGCACCGTCCAGGCGGTGGTGCTCGGAGGCGTCGGCACGCTGCTGGTGACCGGCGCCTGGATCAAGCTGTTCCCGACCCTCGCCAACCGCGACCGGTTGCGCGAGCCAAAAGCCGAGGAGCACCTGCAGGCCGGCTCGCCCCCAAACCCGTAGGGTGCGCCGCGCGCACCACACGCCCCGCATGGTGCGCATGGCGCACCCTACGCATAGCGGTCTCACGCTTCACCGATCCACCGGGCGCTGTCAGGCAAACACCTTCACCACGCTAACGACTGCCCTACAACAGCTTGTCCAGCGTGATCGGCAGCTCGCGGATGCGTTTGCCGGTGGCGTGGTAGATGGCGTTGGCCACCGCCGAGGCGACGCCGACGATGCCGATTTCGCCAACACCTTTCGAGCCGAGCGCGTTGACCACGTCGTCGTTCTCCTCGACGAAGATCACCTCGATATCGTGGATGTCGGCGTTCACCGGGATGTGGTACTCGGCGAGGCTGTGATTCATGTAGCGCCCCAGGTTGTGGTCGATCTGGGTTTCCTCCTGCAGCGCCATGCCGATGCCCCAGACCACGCCCCCGAGAATCTGGTTGCGCGCCATCTTCGGGTTGACCACGCGGCCGGCGGCGATGGCGCTGACCACCCGGCTGACCTGAATGCTGCCCAGCGCCTCGTCCACCTTCACCTCGACGAACACCGCCGAGTGCGTCGCGGTGGCGAACTTGTCGCGTTTCTCATCGGGCTTGGCGTCGGCCTGGGCTTCCAGCGGGCCGCTGGCAGCGAGCACCTCGGCGATGGCCAGGGCAGTGCCAGGCGACTCGCGCAGGCGCAGCTGGCCGTCGACGAACTCGACCTGCTCCAGCGCCAGCCCTTCGAACGGCGATTGCGGCAGGCGCTGCGCCACCTCGAAGAGCTTGCCCTGCAGGGCTGCGCAGGCCTGCTGCACGGCGGTGCCCACCGAGGACACGGTGAACGAGCCGCCCTGCAACGGCGCGGTGGGCAGGCTCGAATCGCCGAGCTTGAACTCCACCTGCCCAACCGGCAGGCCCATCGCGGCGGCGGCGATCTGCGTCATCACCGTGTAGGTGCCGGTGCCGATATCGGTGGTGGCGCTGCTCACCGTCAGTTTGCCGTCGGCGGCCAACGCGGCCTTGGCGCTAGCCGGGTTCTGCATCGCCTCCCAGACGCCGGTCGCCATGCCCCAGCCGACCAGTTGGTGGCCGTCGCGCATGCTGCGCGGCTCCATCGAGCGCCGGTCCCAGCCGAAGCGCTCGGCGCCCTGCGCGTAGCAGGCGCGCAGCTCCTTGCTGGAGTAAGGCTTGCCCTCGTTCTGATTGGTGTCAGCGAAATTCAGCAGGCGCAGTTGCAACGGATCGATGGCGGCCGCGCAGGCCAGCTCGTCCATCGCGCATTCCAGGGCGAACACGCCCTCGGTGGCGCCCGGCGCGCGCATGTCCAGCGGGGTGAACACGTCCAGCGGGACCATCTGGTAGCCCAGCCGCACGTTGTCGCAGTGATAAAGCATGCCGGACCACTCCACCACGTGCTCGGTGAAGTCCTCGAAGCGCGAAGTCTGGGCGAAGGCATCGTGGGTGATCGCCTGCAGCGTGCCGTTGGCCGTGCACGCCAGGCGCAGGCGCTGCAACATCCGCGGGCGATAGCCGAAAGTGAACATCTGCTGGCGGGTCAGCGTCACCCGCACCGAGCGCTTCAGCACCAGCGCCGCCATCACCGCCAGCGGCAACTGGTACTGCGGGCGGAGGCCGGAGCCGAAGGCGCCGCCGACGAAGGGCGCGAGGATGCGTACCTTTTCCTTGTCCAGCAGGAATACGTGCTGCACGTACTGCTGGCTATTCTGCGGTCCCTGGGTCTTGTCGTAGATGAGCAGGCTGCCGTCGTCCTGATAGAGCACCGTCGAGGCATGCGGCTCCATCGGGTTGTGGTGCTCGATGGGCAGCGCGTACTCCAGCTCGATGCTCAATGCGGCGCCGAGCAGCGCGGCCTCGGCGTCACCGCGCGGTTCGGGCAGCTCGGCCGGGGCCGCGTGAGACTGGTCGAGGGCCGCAACCAGATCGGTCTGGTGCGCCTCGGCGGCGTACTCGATGGTCACCAGCGAGGCGGCATGCCGGGCGATCTCCAGGTTGTCGGCCACCACCAGCGCCAGCGGCTGGCCGCTGTAGAGCACGCGGTCGTTGAACAGCGGGCGGAAGGCCGAACCCTCGGCGGAGTCCATGTCCTCGTAGCTGTCGTCGTCGGCCGCCAGGCGCGGGCGGTTCAGGTGGGTCAGCACCAGCTGTACGCCGGGAACCGCCTCGGCGGCGGCGCCGTCGATGGACAGCACGCGGCCGCGGGCGATGGTGCTCGATACCACGCTGCCGTAAAGCAGCCCGGTCTCGCTGAACTCCCCGGCATAACGCGCCTGACCGGTGACCTTCAGCGGGCCGTCGACGCGGTCCAGTGGCCGACCGAGCGGCGACGAATCCGGTTGGGCGTGGGCGTTCATGGGCGGCCTCCCTGATGCTGGATGGAATGGGCGGCATCGCCCAGTGCGCGGACGATGGCGCGGCGTGCCAGTTCGATCTTGAAGCCGTTGTGCGCCAGCGGACGGGCACCTTCGAGCAGCAGATCGGCGGCGAGGGCGAAGGCTTCGTCGCTGGCCGGCTTGCCGATCAGCACCTCCTCGGCCTCCTGCCTGCGCCACGGCTTGTGGGCCACGCCGCCGAGGGCGAGGCGCGCCGCGCGGATGCTGCCGCCGTCCAGCTGAAGCGCCGCGGCGACGGACACCAGGGCGAAAGCGTAGGAGGCGCGGTCGCGAACCTTCAGGTAGCGGCTGTGCGCGGCGAAGCCTTCGGGCGGCAGTTCGATGGCGAGGATCAGCTCGTCGTCGGCCAGCACGTTGTCGCGTTCCGGCGCGTCACCGGGCAGGCGATGGAAGTCGGCGAAATCGATGTGCCGCTCGCCCCGCGGTCCCGCGACGATCACCACCGCCTCCAGCGCGGCCAGCGCCACGCACATGTCCGACGGGTTCACCGCCACGCAGTCGTCGCTGGCACCGAGGACCGCGTGGATGCGGTTGAGCCCGTCCTTCGCCGGGCAGCCACTGCCGGGCTCGCGCTTGTTGCACGGCACGCCGGCATCGTAGAAGTAGTAGCAACGGGTGCGCTGCAACAGGTTGCCGCCCGTGCTGGCCATGTTGCGCAGTTGCGGCGAAGCGCCGGCGAGGATTGCCTGGGCCAGCAGTGGGTAGCGCTGCTCGATGCGCGCGTCCCAGGCCAGGTCGGCGTTGCTCACCAGCGCGCCGATGCGCAGGCCGCCGCTGGCGGTGGCGTCGATACCGCGCAGCGGCAGGCCGTTGATGTCGATCAGCCGTTCGGGGCGGGTGACGTTTTCCTTCATCAGGTCGAGCAGGTTGGTGCCGCCGGCGATGAAGCGCGCGTTCGGCCCGGCGAGGCGCAGCGCCTCGTCCACCGCGGCCGGCTTGCTGTAGGCGAAGGGATTCATGCGCCGCCCTCCCCTCGCGTGGCCGGCAACGCCTCCTCGATGGCATCGAGGATGTTGTTGTAGGCGCCGCAGCGACAGAGGTTGCCGCTCATCAGCTCGCTGATCTCGTCGCGGCTCTGCGCACGCCCTTCGCGGGCCAGGCCGACCGCCGAGCAGATCTGCCCGGGCGTGCAGTAGCCGCACTGGAAGGCGTCGTGCTTGACGAAGGCCTCCTGCAACGGATGCAGCTGGTCGCCGTTGGCGAGGCCTTCGACGGTGGTCAGCTCACGGCCGTCGAGCATCACCGCCAGGGTCAGGCAGGCGTTCACCCGCTTGCCGTCCAGCAGCACGGTGCAGGCGCCGCACTGGCCGTGGTCGCAGCCTTTCTTGCTGCCGGTCAGGTCGAGCTGTTCGCGCAGCAGGTCGAGCACGGTGGTCCAGGGCAGCACGTCGAGCTGACGCGGCTGGCCATTGAGAACGAGGGAAATCGAATGGGCGGCAGGATCGCTGCGGCCCTCGCGAAGGGAGGTGGCGCTCATGGGTGCCTCACGGTCTAGTCTGCATTCGCGCCCGGCGGCGGGCACTCGCTGCGCGGTGTTCCGCGTCTAGGAGGTACGACGCAGCCAGGTCCGGAAATGTTCAGCGCAGGCGAGGAGCGGTATCGATCCGGCGGGCTCACGCAACGCCATGCGCCGGTGCGCGTGGCGCACCCTACGAAATCACCCTGTCCTCACCCGCAGGATGCGCCGCACGTACCACACAGGCGCACGCCCCCACACGAAACGCCTCCGCAACCGCCGTAGGGTGCGCCATGCGCACCACATGGGCTGCGCGAGGGGCCACAGCCTCGTAGGCTGGGCTTTCGCCCCACGACACGTCGATGCCCCAGGTGGGCGTTCTGGTGGGCTTAAGCCCACCCTACCTGGGACCGTGGGGAGGCTGGAGCCCGCCCTAGGCGAGCCGGTCGCCGGGGCGGTCGATGTCGCGCAGGACGGCGGGATCGTCCAGGGCCAGGCGCTGCACCGCGTCGCCCTGGAACAGCGTCTGCGCGCCGCGTTCGCCGTCCAATGCCAGCAGTTGCTCGCGATGGGCGCTGCCGATGCCACGCGGATGGCCGAGCTGGTTCTGGTAGACCGGCGCGACCAGGCCCTGCGGACGGATCGCCTCCGCCACCGCCAGCAGCGTGTCGCGCCGCACGTAGGGCATGTCGCCGAGCGCCACCAGCCAGCCCTGCTCGGCCGGATGCGCGCGCAGCGCCTGCGCCAGGCTGTGGCCGAGGCCATTGGTTTCCACCATCAGCAGGCTGCAGGGCTGCCCGCGCAGGCGCTCGATCAGCGCGCCGTTGTCGGCGCGAACCACCACCACCAGCTCCTCGGCGACACCTTGCAGGGTGTGCAGCGCGGCCAGCAGCACCGGCATGGAATGCGGATCGCTTGCCCGGCTCGGCGCCAGCAGCTTGTCGCTGTCGCTCTGCGCGCGATAGCGGCTGCCCACGCCGGCGGCGAGCAGCAGGGCACGAACGCCACCTCGCATCAGGCGGACTTCAGTCGCGCCGCGTCAGGCCGCGCCGCGTCAGCCCGAGCCGCGCCAGTCCCCGCCGCCTCAGCCCCCGCCGCATCCAGCCCGGTCTGGCGACCTGGCTGGGCGACCTGCGCGCCGTTCTTCAGGGCGACGATCTCGGCCATCAGCGAGAGGGCGATTTCCGCTGGCGTGCGGCTCGCGATGGGCAGGCCGATCGGCCCGTGCAGACGGCCGACGTCGGCGGCGTCGAGACCCAGGGAAATCAGCCGTTGCTTGCGTTTCTCGTTGTTCGCCCGCGATCCCAGCGCGCCGACGTAGAACGCCTCGGAGCCGAGCGCGGTGAGCAGCGCCATGTCGTCCAGACGCGGGTCGTGGGTCAGCGCGACGATGGCGGTGTGCGCATCCGGCTGGGCGGCGAGCACGGCGTCGTCGGGCATGCCGGGCAGGAAGCGCACCCGCTCCAGCGGCCAGTCATGGGCATAGGCCTCGCGCGGGTCGCAGATCAGCACCTCGAAACCCAGCGTGTGCGCCAGATCGGCGACGTAGCGCGACAGCTGTCCGGCGCCGATCAACAGCAGCCGCCAGGCCGGGCCGAAGGGCGCGATCAGGCATTCGCCGTCGAAGTGCAGCGCCTGCTCGCGGCCGATCGGTGCCAGGGTCACGGCGCCACTGCGCAGCTGCAGATGCCGGGCGACGCGCTCGTGGGCCTCGCAGCGTTGCAGCAGCTCGTCGATCCAGCCGGCGTCGCGCAGCGGCTCCTGGACCAGCCGCAGGGTGC